>NZ_JBEOSB010000022.1:0-204900 GCF_040302705.1 Streptomyces sp. NPDC097640 | reverse complement strand
CGGTTACATTCCGAACCCGGAAGCTAAGCCTTTCAGCGCCGATGGTACTGCAGGGGGGACCCTGTGGGAGAGTAGGACGCCGCCGAACAATTTTTGAAAAGCTCCGGGTGGAACCATTGGGTTCCGCCCGGAGCTTTTGTCGTATACAGGGCCCCGTGCCAGACCCCCGATACGCTACGGGTAAGGTCATGGAGCATCTGTCAGCACCCGTTCCCACAGGAGGCTCCCGGGTGGAGGTCCAGGAGACACGCGTCCAGACCGACCGCGTGCTCACCATCCCGAACATCCTGAGCGCCGCGCGTCTGGCCGGCGTTCCGCTTTTCCTGTGGCTGATCCTGCGGCCCGAGTTCGGTGGGCCGAAGAGCGATGAATGGGCACTCCTCGTGCTGGCGCTCAGCGGTGTGAGCGACTATCTGGACGGGAAGCTGGCCCGACGCTGGAACCAGGTCAGCAGCCTTGGCCGGATTCTGGATCCGGCGGCCGACCGTCTCTACATTCTGTCTACACTCGTCGGTCTGACCTGGCGCGACATCCTGCCGATCTGGCTGACCGCGGTGCTTCTCGCGCGGGAGCTGGTGCTGCTGGTCATGGTCGGCATCCTGCGGCGCCACGGCTATCCTCCGCCCCAGGTCAACTTCCTCGGCAAGGCGGCGACCTTCAACCTGATGTACGCCTTCCCGTTGCTCCTTCTGAGTGATGGAAGTGGCCCACTTCACACCATCGCTGCTATTTTCGGATGGGCGTTCGCAGGATGGGGTACAACGCTCTATTGGTGGGCAGGAGTCCTCTACGTGGTTCAGGTCCGCCGACTCGTCAAGGCGGACGCTGCGGCCGACTGAGCTCGCTGATGTGGCAGCCCGTAGTGGCGGGGTGCCCGTAATGCGATAGGTGTGGGCCATCGGGGTGCGTCAGTCGGCATGACCGTCGTCTCTTCAAGGAGGACGCTTCCGACATGAAGGCCGTCGTGATGGCGGGTGGCGAGGGTACTCGCCTGCGCCCGATGACCTCGACCATGCCCAAGCCGCTGCTGCCGGTGGCCAACCGGCCGATCATGGAGCATGTGCTGCGGCTGCTCAAGCGGCATGGTCTGTGCGAGACCGTGGTGACCGTCCAGTTCCTCGCATCGCTGGTCAAGAACTATTTTGGGGACGGCGAGGAGCTCGGCATGGAGCTCACGTACGCCAATGAGGAAAAGCCACTCGGCACCGCCGGCAGCGTCAAGAACGCGGAAGAGGCACTCAAGGACGATGCCTTTCTCGTGATTTCGGGTGATGCCCTGACAGATTTCGACCTCACCGAGCTGATCAATTTTCACAAGGAGAAGGGCGCGCTGGTCACGGTCTGTCTGACCCGTGTGCCCAATCCCCTCGAGTTCGGGATCACCATCGTCGACGAGGGCGGCCGGGTCGAGCGCTTTCTCGAGAAGCCCACCTGGGGCCAGGTCTTCTCCGACACCGTGAACACCGGCATCTATGTGATGGAGCCGGAGGTGTTCGACTACGTCGAGCCCGATGTGCCCGTCGACTGGTCCGGTGATGTCTTCCCTCAGTTGATGAAGGAAGGCAAGCCCATTTACGGCTATGTCGCCGAGGGCTACTGGGAGGACGTCGGCACCCACGAGAGCTATGTGAAGGCCCAGGCCGATGTGCTGGAAGGCAAGGTCGACGTCGAAATCGACGGCTTCGAGATCTCCCCGGGGGTCTGGGTCGCCGAGGGCGCCGAGGTGCACCAGGACGCCGAGCTGCGCGGCCCGCTCTACATCGGCGACTACGCGAAGGTGGAAGCGGACGCGGAGATCCGCGAGCACACCGTCGTGGGGTCCAACGTCGTGGTGAAGAGCGGTTCCTTTCTGCACAGAGCCGTGGTGCACGACAATGTGTACGTCGGCCAGCAGGCCAATCTGCGCGGCTGTGTCATCGGGAAGAACACCGATGTCATGCGTGCCGCCCGGATCGAGGACGGCGCGGTCATCGGAGATGAGTGCCTGATCGGCGAGGAGTCGATCGTCCAGGGCAATGTCCGGGTGTACCCGTTCAAGACAATCGAGGCGGGCGCCTTCGTCAACACCTCGGTCATCTGGGAGTCACGCGGCCAGGCCCATCTCTTCGGGGCCCGCGGGGTGTCCGGGATCCTGAATGTGGAGATCACCCCGGAGCTCGCTGTGCGGCTCGCCGGGGCCTATGCGACGACCCTCAAGAAGGGCTCCACGGTCACCACCGCGCGTGACCACTCCCGTGGTGCGCGGGCGCTCAAACGGGCGGTGATTTCGGCGCTCCAGACCAGCGCCATCGATGTGCGCGATCTGGAGAATGTGCCGCTGCCCGTGGCGCGCCAGCAGACGGCGCGCGGCAGCGCCGGCGGCATCATGATCCGTACCTCGCCCGGGGTGCCCGACTCCGTGGACATCATGTTCTTCGACGAGCGCGGGGCCGACCTGTCCGCCGCCGGCCAGCGGAAGCTGGACCGGGTGTACGCGCGCCAGGAGTACCGGCGGGCGTTCCCCGGCGAGATCGGCGACCTCAGCTTCCCCTCCAGCGTCTTCGACTCGTACACCGGGTCGCTGCTGCGTGCTGTGGACACCAGCGGCATCGCCGAGTCCGGCCTCAAGGTCGTCGTGGACGCCACGAACGGCAGCGCCGGACTCGTTCTGCCCAGCCTCCTCGGTCGGCTCGGCGTCGACGCGCTGACCATCAATCCAGGCCTGAACGAGTCGCGTCCGACCGAGACGGCCGAGGCGCGCCGCTCCGGCCTGGTCCGGCTCGGTGAGATCGTCGCCTCGGCCCGTGCCGCCTTCGGTGTGCGCTTCGACCCGGTGGGTGAGCGGCTCTCGCTGGTGGACGAGCGGGGGCGCATCGTGGAGGACGACCGCGCCCTGCTGGTCATGCTGGACCTGGTGGCCGCGGAGCGGCGCAGCGGGCGGGTGGCGCTGCCGGTGACCACCACGCGCATCGCCGAACAGGTGGCGGCGTACCACGGCACGCAGGTGGAGTGGACGACGACCGCGGCCGACGACCTCACCCGGGTCGCCAGGGCCGAGGGCACCATTTACGGCGGGGACGGGCGCGGCGGGTTCATCATCCCCGAGTTCAGCAGCGTCTTCGACGGCACCGCGGCCTTTGTGCGCCTCATCGGCCTGGTGGCCCGTACCCAGCTCACCCTCAGCCAGATCGACGCCCGCATTCCGCGCGCCCATGTGCTGCGCCGCGATCTGGCCACGCCGTGGGCGGTCAAGGGGCTGGTCATGCGCCGCGTGGTGGAGGCGGCGGCTGACCGGTCTGTCGACACCACCGACGGCGTCCGTGTGGTCGAGGCGGACGGGCGCTGGGTCATGGTGCTGCCCGACCCCGCCGAGGCGGTCACCCATCTGTGGGCGGAGGGGCCGGACGACGCGTCCGCGCAGGCGCTCCTCGACGAGTGGTCCGCCGCGGTGGAGAGCGCCGGCCGCTGATCCTTTTCCGCAGGTGAGGAGCGTTTGAGAGGGTGTGGCGGGCCCCCGGGGCTACCCGGGGGCCACGCCGCCCCCGGCCCGCGCCCGGCGCGCCGGTGGGGCCATTCGGCGGCTGCGCCCCCGACGTGCGACGATGTGCGGCATGCCGCAGCAGCCCCCCGTTCGGAGCACAGCTCCGCCGAGCCCTCGTCCACGTCTCGACGCGTCCATGTCGCTGCTGACGAATGTGATGGACCACAGCCTCGACGACGGGTACGCCGAGGCCGCCGCGCGCCATGGCACGGAGGGCCGCCGGGGGCTGCCTCGCAGTCTGCGCGGCAGGCTGGTGCTGGCCGCGGGGCTGGTGCTGGCGGCGGGCGTGGTGACCCTCGGTGCGGCTGAGGCCCGGATGGCGGCGCCGAAGCTGGCCAAGGACCGGGAAAAGCTGATCGCCCGCATCGAGTCGGGGAACACGAAGGCGGACGACCTCCAGAAGAGCCTGGACCGGCTCCGCAAGGAGGTCGGCGACAGACAGCAGCAGGCGCTGGAGAAACACGGCGGGGCCAAGGGCGAGCTGGTCGCGCTGCTGTCCGGGGCGACCGAGGTGAACGGCCCCGGGGTCAAGCTGGTGGTCAACGACGCCAAGGAGGCCGACCAGGGCGGTGGCGGGGGGCCGCGGGAGAGCGCGGACTTCTCCGACACCGGCCGGGTGCGCGACCGCGATATGCAGCGGGTCGTCAACGGGCTGTGGCAGTCGGGTGCGGAGGCCGTCTCGATCAATGGGCAGCGGCTGACCGCCCTGTCGGCGATCAGGGCCGCGGGAGACGCCATACTGGTCGACAACAAGCCGCTGGCGCCTCCGTATACGGTGCTCGCGGTGGGGGACGGACGGCGGCTGAGCACGGCATTCCAGGACAGTGCCGACGGACAGTACCTGCATGTGCTGCACGAGAACTATGGGATCCGCACCAACATCTCCGTCGAGGACGAGGTGCGGCTTCCGGCCGCGCCGAGTCTGATCGTACGAACCGCAGAACCGATAGCCGGTGGCGCCGGGAAGCGCGGCACCGACACAGGGAAGGGCACATCGTGATCGCCGTATTGGGCCTCATCGTGGGAGTCGTGGTCGGACTTGTCGTCCGACCCGTGGTGCCGACGGTGGTCGAGCCCTACCTGCCGATCGCCGTCGTCGCCGCGCTCGACGCGGTGTTCGGAGGCCTTCGGGCGATGCTCGACGGGATCTTCGACGACAAGGTCTTCGTCGTCTCGTTCCTGTCCAATGTGGTGGTCGCCGCGCTGATCGTCTTCCTCGGCGACAAGCTCGGGGTCGGTGCCCAGCTGTCCACCGGTGTCGTGGTCGTGCTCGGCATCCGGATCTTCTCCAACGCCGCCGCCATCCGCCGCCATGTCTTCCGGGCGTGAGCCGATGACGACCGACGACACCCCGGAGCAGCCCCCGGCCCAGCGGGCGACCCGCGAGCCGGAGGAGACCCGTGAGCCGGGGACGGTTCCCCAGGCGCGACGGGAGGAGCCCCGCAGGCCCGACAGGCCCGACAGGCCCGAGAAGTCGGAGCAGCCCGAGAGGCCCGGGCGGGACACCGCACCGGACGGCGAGCCGGCCGAGGGCTCCGGCGCGGAGCCCGGCGAGGGGCCCGGAGACGGCCCTGAGGACCGTCGGAGCCCCTCGGCGGCCTCGACGCCCCAGGAGCCGTCCACCGGCCGTCAGCGGCTGGCGAAGGGCCTGTGGCCGCCACGGCTGACGCGGGCTCAACTCATCGTGGCGCTCCTGCTGTTCGGCCTCGGGCTCGGTCTGGCCATCCAGGTGCGCTCGACCAATGAGAACAGCGTGCTGCGCGGCGCGCGGCAGGAGGACCTGGTCCGCATTCTCGACGAGCTGGACAACCGCACCCAGCGGCTCCAGGAGGAGAAGCAGCGGCTGGAGAACCAGCGGAACGACCTGGAGAACAGCTCGGACCAGGCCGAGGAGGCCCGTAAGCAGACGGCCCAGAAGGAGCGGCAGCTCGGGGTGCTCGCGGGCACGGTCGCCGCCGAGGGTCCGGGCATCACCATGAAGATCGACGCGTCGAAGGGCACCGTGGAGTCGGACATGCTGCTCGACGCGGTCCAGGAACTGCGCGCCGCCGGGGCCGAGGCCATTCAGATCGGCGAGGTGCGGGTGGTCGCGAGCACGTACTTCGCGGACGTCGGCGGCGCGGTGGAAATCGATGGACGGAAAGTGACACAGCCGTACGTGATCAAGGTCATCGGCAAGCCGGAGGACTTGGAGCCGGCCCTGAACATTCCGGGCGGAGTGGTGCAGAGCCTGGAGAAGGAGCAGGCCACCGTGTCCATCGAGCGCTCAAAGAAGATCGTCGTCGACGCCTTGCGGTCGGCGAAGCGGCCTGACTACGCTCGGTCGTCGTCGCGGTGAGGCGGTTCGGTATGGGAGTCTCGCGGCTGGACAATGAGGCCGCGGGGGGTCGGCGCACCGGAAGAGTGGCGCGTGATGGAAACTGTCTGGTGGTCACGGACGTTGTGATGGTGTCCGGACCGTCTGGTGTGTGCATCGAGGGTTTGCCCTGCCCCACGGGCGGGTCTGTTTCAGTCAAGGGGAATCGCCCGTGAAGTTGTTCGGGAAGTTGTTCGGCAAGAGCGCACGCCAGGACGGCGGCAGCAGCACTGCCCGCCACCGTGCCCCGCGTGCCGCGGAGGAGAGCGGGGTGAGCGAGGAGCGTCCGCTGTTCCGGGACGGTGGAGGTATTCCGGGTGGTCAGGGCGCGTCTTCTGTTGACCCTTCCGCGTCCGGACGCATAGGTTTCGGGGAGCCATCGACCGCGAACACGGGCGGAGGGGTCGGCTTGCAGGTATGCACGAGGTGCGGCCACCAGAACGCCGTGGCCAGCCGGTTCTGCTCCAACTGCGGTGCGCCGCTGCGGGGCCAGGTGCCGTCCGAGCGTGCCTCGGAGACCACCTCCACCATCTCGATCTCCGGGCTGGAGGCGTACGACTCCGAGGTGACCGGGCAGACTCCGCTGCCCTCGCTCTCGCCGGAGGCCCAGGCCGCCGTCGAGGCGCTGCCCCCGGGGTCGGCGCTGCTGGTGGTCCGCCGCGGGCCCAACTCGGGCAGCCGCTTCCTGCTGGACAGCGATGTGACCACGGCCGGGCGTCATCCGCAGAGCGACATCTTCCTGGACGACGTGACGGTTTCGCGCCGCCATGTGGAGTTCCGGCGCGGCCAGGACGGCTCCTTCACGGTCGCCGACGTCGGCAGCCTGAACGGGACGTATGTCAACCGCGAGCCGATCGATTCGGCCATTCTCAACAGTGGTGACGAGGTCCAGATCGGCAAGTACCGGATGGTCTTCTACCCGAGTCTGCGGGGCTTCGGCATCTGACCCGTCAGGGGAGGTCCATGCTTCAGACACCGTCGGGCGGTGCCGACACCGGCACCGCCCCCGCGGGCAGCCGGTCGATGAGCATCGGCACCGTGCTGAATCTGCTGCGGGACGAATTCCCCGAGGTCACCGTCTCCAAGATCCGTTTCCTGGAGGCCGAGGGCCTGGTCGAGCCGCGGCGCACGCCCTCCGGCTATCGCAAGTTCAGCCCGGAGGACGTGGCGCGGCTCGGCCATGTCCTGCGGATGCAGCGTGACCACTATTTGCCACTGAAGGTCATTCGGGAGCATCTCGACGCCCTGGAGCGCGGCGAGCGGCCACAGCTGCCCGTCGCGGCCTCCGGGTCCCGGCTGCCCGCCTCGGTCGAGGAGGGCCCGGAGAGGGCCGTGGAGCGGCCCACGGCCGCCCGCGTGGGCCGGGCCGAGCTGCTGGCCGCGGCCGGGATCGACGAGGGGAGACTGGCCGAGTGGGAGTCGTTCGGGCTGATCGGGCCGGGAGCGGACGGCGGATACGACATCGAGGCGGTGACGGTCGCCAGGCTCGTCGCGGACCTGGGTCGTTTCGGTCTGGAACCACGTCATTTGCGGATCATGAAAGCCGCCGCGGAGCGCGAGGCGGGGCTGGTCGAGCAGGTGGTGGCGCCCCTGCGACGACACCGAAATCCGCAGACCAGAGCGCATGCGGAGGCCAGCGCCCGGGAGCTGGCCGAGCTGTCGGTGCGGCTTCACGCGGCCTTCGTTCAGTCCGCTCTGCGGGCCGGTTCGCGGTGACCGGCGCGGTCCCGACTATCCAAACCGGCCGGGCACGTCCTAGGGTTGCTGTGTGAACGAGCTCGACGTCGTGGGTGTCCGGGTGGAGATGCCCTCCAACCAACCGATCGTGCTCCTGCGCGAGGTAGGAGGCGACCGCTACCTCCCCATTTGGATCGGACCGGGGGAGGCGACGGCGATTGCCTTCGCCCAGCAGGGCATGGCTCCGGCGCGCCCGCTGACCCACGACCTCTTCAAGGACGTGCTCGACGCGGTCGGCCAGCAGCTCACGGAGGTCCGGATCACGGATCTGCGCGAGGGAGTCTTCTACGCGGAGCTGGTGTTCGCCAGCGGTGTGGAGGTCAGCGCCCGGCCGTCCGACGCCATAGCGCTGGCGCTGCGCACCGGCACGCCGATCTACGGCAGTGACGGGGTGCTGGACGACGCGGGGATCGCCATCCCGGACGAGCAGGAGGACGAAGTGGAGAAGTTCCGCGAGTTCCTCGACCAGATCTCGCCCGAGGACTTCGGCACCAGCAGTCAGTGAGCCGTCGGAGGCGCTGAGGCCGAGTGCGGCCGCCGGGCCGGCAGTGGCCGGTAAGCGGCGGGCATTGAGCTGTCCGCTGATCTTCGCCAGCGCATTCGAGTAGCCTTTCCCGCAAGAAGGGCACGGGAAACCACCCGTAGGGTGATTATCACTCGGCGTGCCGAGTGTGGCGATCGTTGACGCACCCCGGGTGACTGCCTACCGTCGAGAAGGCAGGTCGAGGACGGAGGTCGGCGTGAGAAGCAGCGGCGACGGCACGGCGGCGGGCGGTCCGTATGCGCTCCAGGGGAGCGCACCGGGCGAACCGGCACTGAAGGCTCGGGTGGCGGCACAGGCCGCACCGCCGCGCGAAGGCGCCGTGGCGAAGCCCGAGAAGGTGGGGTACCGCGGTCCGACCGCGTGCGCCGCCGCGGGCATTACTTACCGCCAGCTGGACTACTGGGCGCGCACCGGGCTCGTGGAGCCCAGCGTGCGGCCCGCGTACGGCTCGGGCAGTCAGCGGCTCTACAGCTTCCGGGACGTCGTCGTCCTCAAGATCGTCAAGCGGCTGCTGGACACCGGCGTGTCCCTTCAGAACATCAGGGCCGCCGTTCAGCACCTGCGCTCGCGCGGCTTGGACGACCTCGCCCAGATGACGCTGATGAGCGACGGGGCGACGGTGTACGAGTGCACCTCGCCCGACGAGGTGGTCGACCTTCTCCAGGGCGGCCAGGGCGTCTTCGGGATCGCCGTGGGCGTGGTGTGGCGGGACGTGGAGAGCGCGCTCGCCCAGCTGCACGGCGAGCGGGTGGACACCGGCGAGACGCTGGTGGGCCACAACCCCACCGACGAACTCGCGCGGCGCCGCAACCGCGCGGGCTGAGACCGTCCGGCCCGGGCCGCGTGCCCGGGCCGCGAGTGTCAGTGGCATGCGGCAGCATCGGTAGGTGTGAGGGGTGCGCCGACCATTCTGCATCTGGACATGGATGCCTTTTACGCCGCGGCGGAGCAGGCGGCCAAGCCCAGCCTGCGCGGCAAGCCGGTGATCGTCGGCGGCCTCGGGCCGCGCGGCGTGGTGGCCACGGCCTCTTATGAGGCGAGGGTGTTCGGGGTCCACTCGGCCATGGCGATGGCCCAGGCCCGCCGCCTCTGTCCGAACGCGGCGTATCTCACCCCCCGCTTCTCCCTGTACCGCCAGGTGAGTGACACCGTCATGGGCCTGCTGGGGGCGCTCTCCCCGCTGGTCGAGCCGCTGAGCCTGGACGAGGCGTTCGTGGATCTGGAGGCGGGCGGTGTTCCGGCCACCTCCGCGGCGGCGCGGGCCGTGGGGGAGCGGCTGCGGGCGGACATAGCGGCGGCGACCGGGCTGACCGGCTCGGTGGGCCTGGCCGGGTCCAAGATGCTCGCCAAGATCGCCTCCGAGCAGGCCAAGCCCGATGGACTGACGCTCATCCAGCCGGGGACCGAGCGGGAGCTGCTGGGGCCGATGCCGGTGCGCACCCTCCCCGGGGTGGGTCCGGCCACCGCGGAGGCGCTGCGCCGGGCCGGGATCCACACGGTCGCCGAGACCCGGGAGGCGGGCGAGGAGGAGCTGGTGCGGCTGCTGGGCAAGGCCCATGGCGCGTCGCTGTACGGCATGGCCTGGGGGCGGGACGACCGGCCGGTGGTCGCCGAGCGGGACGCCAAGTCCGTATCGGTGGAGGACACCTTCGACGTCGACCTCACCGACCGCACGCGGGTGCAGGTGGAGGTGGCGCGGCTCGCCGAGCGGTGTGTGCGGCGGCTGCGCGGGGCCGGCCGCTCGGGGCGCACGGTCGTGCTGAAGGTGCGGCGTTACGACTTCTCCACGCTGACCCGGTCCGAGACGCTGCGCGGGCCGACGGACGACCCCGCGGTGGTGCGGGAGGCCGCGGCGCGGCTGCTGGAGGGCGTGGACACCACGGCGGGGGTGCGGCTGCTGGGAGTGGGCGTGAGCGGTCTGGCGGACTACACCCAGGAGGATCTGTTCGCCCAGGCCGCGCAGGCCGCCCACGAGGCACAGGAGGCCGCGGAGGGGGCGCGGGAGGCCGGAGGGACACCCGAGGCCGCGCCGGCGGTCCTGGAGGGGAGCGACGAGCCCGACGACACCGCCAGGCCGCGCCGCTGGCTGCCCGGCCTCGATGTGCGACACGCCGAGTACGGGGCGGGGTGGGTGCAGGGCAGCGGGGTCGGCCGGGTGACCGTGCGGTTCGAGGAGCCCTGGTCGCGGCCGGGCCGGGTGCGGACGTTCGCGGTCGACGACCCGGCGTTGGAGCCGGGCGAGCCGCTGCCGCTGGTCCGGCCCGCCGTGAGCGACGCCCCCGAGGGCCAGCCGACCGACGCCCCCGAGGCCGACCCGGCCGAAAACCAGGGCCAGGGCCCGGGCCGGGGTCAGCCGCTCACGTCGAGACCGTAGTGGTGGTAGAGCTGCAACTCCTGCTCGGGCGACAGATGGCGGCCGACTCCGAAGTCCGGCGCGTCCTTGATCAGCGCCCGCTCGTACGGCACCCGCAGCGTGTCGTCGACGATCTCGCTCGGTTCGAGTGGCACGAACACGTCCCGGCTGAACAGCCCGGTGCGTACCGCGGCCCACTCCGGCTCGCCGGTCGCGTCGTCGAGGTAGACCTCGTCCACGGTACCGATCTTCGCGCCGTCGCGGTCCAAGGCCTTTCGGCCGATGAGGGTCCGCGGATCGATGTCGGTCTGCACACTCTCTCCCATAGGTGACTGTTTCATCGTCAATGCCGTGATACCTAAGAAAAGCCACAATTCCGTGCCCGTCCACTCGAGCGCTCGCCCAAAACCCCTGGCGGCAGGCTCGCTGGTAGGCTGACGGTGGCTGCAGACCCCGTGCGGGAGAGCTCTTCGACGATGTCGTCGGAGGCGCCGAAGGAGCAAATCCTCCCCGGAAACTCTCAGGCACACGTACCGTGCGGGTGAGGTCACTCTGGAAAGCAGGGTGGGTCACGGGCGAGTACAGCACCGGAACCCCTCCTCACCGACGGTGAAAGCCGGATCGCCACCCGCGGACCGGTGAAGCTCTCAGGTTGAGATGACAGAGGGGGAGGCCGTTCGGGCACCCCGCGTCGTGGTGCCCCTCGTCGGTCGTACAGACCAGGAGGCCTCGCAGATGACTGCCAACCGCACCTCGCTGACCGAGCTGGAACGCGGTACTCCGTTTGAGCAGCGCCATATCGGACCCGATGCCGAGGCCCAGGCCAAGATGCTCGCGCAGGTCGGCTTCGGCTCGCTCGACGAACTCACCCAGGCCGCCGTGCCCGACGTCATCAAGAGCACCGAGGGGCTGGGGCTGCCCCCGGCCCGCACCGAGGCCGAAGTGCTGGCCGAGCTGCGCGGCCTGGCCGAGCGCAACCAGCTGCTCGCCCCGATGATCGGCCTCGGCTACTACGGCACGTTCACCCCGCCGGTGATCCTGCGCAATGTGCTCGAGAGCCCCGCCTGGTACACCGCGTACACGCCCTACCAGCCGGAGATCTCCCAGGGCCGGCTGGAGGCGCTGCTCAACTTCCAGACCGTCGTCGCCGACCTCACCGGGCTGCCCACGGCCGGCGCCTCGCTGCTGGACGAGGCCACCGCCGCCGCCGAGGCCATGGCGCTGTCGCGGCGGGTGGGCAAGGTCAAGCAGGGCGTGTTCCTGATCGACGCCGACACCCTGCCGCAGACCGTCGCGGTCATCCGGACCCGCGCCGAGCCCACCGGCGTCGAGGTGGTCGTCGCCGACCTCTCGGCGGGCATACCGGCCGAGGTGGCCGAGCGCGGCGTGTTCGGCGTGCTGCTCCAGTACCCGGGCGCCTCCGGCGCCGTGCGCGACCCGCGCCCGGTCATCGAGCGGGCCCATGAGCTCGGCGCCGTGGTCACCGTCGCCGCCGATCTGCTCGCCCTCACCCTCCTCACCTCGCCCGGCGAGCTGGGCGCCGACATCGCGGTCGGCAACAGCCAGCGGTTCGGGGTGCCGATGGGCTTCGGCGGCCCGCACGCCGGGTTCATGGCCGTCCGCGAGGCCTACGCCCGCAGCCTGCCCGGCCGCCTGGTGGGCGTCTCCGTCGACGCCGACGGCGACAAGGCGTACCGCCTGGCCCTTCAGACCCGCGAGCAGCACATCCGCCGCGAGAAGGCCACCAGCAACATCTGCACCGCCCAGGTCCTGCTCGCCGTGATGGCCGGCATGTACGCCGTCTACCACGGCCCGGAGGGCCTCTCGACCATCGCCCGGCGCACCCACCGCTACGCGGCCGTGCTCGCCGAGGGGCTGCGGGCCGGGGGCGTCGAGACCGTGCACGGCGCGTTCTTCGACACCCTGACCGCGTATGTCCCGGGCCGGGCCGCCGAGGTCGTCACCGCGGCCCGCGAGGCCGGGGTCAACCTGCGCCTGACCGACGCCGACCATGTGGGCATCGCCTGCGACGAGACCACCGGGCGCGCCCAGCTCGCCGCCGTCTGGTCGGCCTTCGGCGTGGACGGCGGCCTGCCCGCCATCGACGAGCTCGACGCCGCCGCGGCCGACGCGCTCCCCGCCGAACTGCTGCGCACCGACACGTATCTGACCCACCCGGTCTTCCACAAGTACCGCTCCGAGACCGCGATGCTGCGCTATCTGCGGCGCCTGGCCGACCGCGACTACGCGCTGGACCGGGGCATGATCCCGCTCGGTTCCTGCACCATGAAGCTCAACGCCACCACGGAGATGGAGCCGGTCACCTGGCCGGAGTTCGGCGCGCTGCATCCGTTCGCGCCGGTCGAGCAGGCCCAGGGCTATCTGACGCTGATCCGCGAGCTGGAGGAGCGGCTGGCCGAGGTCACCGGCTACGACCAGGTCTCCCTCCAGCCGAACGCCGGGTCGCAGGGCGAGCTGGCCGGGCTGCTGGCCGTGCGCGCCTACCACCGTGCCAACGGCGAGGAGCGGCGCACCGTCTGCCTCATCCCGTCCTCCGCGCACGGCACCAACGCCGCCAGCGCGGTGATGGCGGGCATGAAGGTCGTCGTCGTCAGGACCGGCGAGGACGGCGAGGTGGACGCCGACGACCTGCGCGCCAAGATCGAGCAGTACGGCGACGAACTGGCCGTCCTGATGGTCACCTACCCCTCCACCCACGGCGTGTTCGAGGAGCACATCAGCGAGATCTGCGCGGCCGTGCACGACGCGGGCGGCCAGGTCTACGTGGACGGCGCGAACCTCAACGCGCTGGTGGGGCTGGCCCGGCCGGGCAGGTTCGGCGGCGATGTCTCCCATCTGAACCTGCACAAGACCTTCTGCATCCCGCACGGCGGCGGCGGTCCCGGCGTGGGCCCGGTCGCGGTGCGCGAGCACCTCGCGCCGTACCTCCCCAACCACCCGCTCCAGCCGGCGGCGGGCCCGGCGACCGGCGTGGGGCCGGTCGCGGCCGCGCCCTGGGGCTCGGCGGGCATCCTGCCCATCTCCTGGGCGTACGTCCGGCTGATGGGCGCCGAGGGGCTGCGCCGGGCCACCCAGGTGGCGGTGCTCGGCGCCAACTACGTCGCCAAGCGCCTGGAGCCGCACTACTCGGTGCTCTACACCGGCCCCGGGGGTCTCGTCGCCCACGAGTGCATCATCGATCTGCGGCCGCTCACCAAGGCGACCGGCGTGAGCGTCGACGATGTGGCCAAGCGGCTGGTCGACTACGGGTTCCACGCGCCCACGATGTCGTTCCCGGTGGCCGGCACGCTGATGATCGAGCCGACGGAGAGCGAGGACCTGGCGGAGCTGGACCGGTTCTGCGAGGCGATGATCGCCATCCGGGCGGAGATCGAGAAGGTGGGCTCGGAGGAGTGGCCCAAGGACGACAACCCGCTGCGGAACGCCCCGCACACGGCGGCGGCGCTGAGCGGGGAGTGGGAGCACCCCTACACCCGCGCGGAGGCGGCGTTCCCGGCCGGGGTGTCGGCGGCGGACAAGTACTGGCCGCCGGTGCGGCGCATCGACGGCGCCTTCGGGGACCGCAACCTGGTCTGCTCCTGCCCGCCGCTGGAGTCGTACGAGAGCTGACTCGCCGGGCGCGGTCGGGTACGGGGCCGGTGCGGCGGACACGCCGGCCGGCCCCTGATGGAGCGCGGGCCCGGTCGGAGCGCCGGGCCGTGGTGGTCAGACCGCGATGGTCAGGCCGCGGTGGCGACGCGCTCGGCGCCCAGCGGCCGGCGCGGGGCGATGATCTGTCCGTCCGGCAGCAGCTCGCCGGTGTCCTCGAAGAGCAGGACGCCATTGCACAGCAGGCTCCAGCCCTGCTCGGGGTGGTGCGCCACGAGGTGGGCGGCCTCCCGGTCGGCGGAGTCGGCTGACGGGCACGCGGGCTGATGCTGGCACATGGAAGAGATCTCTCGCTGCGATGTGGAAAGTGTCCTGTGGCTTGCTGCGGCAGTCATGGCCGCCCCCCGTTGGTCAGTCGGTCGGATGCTCCAAGTGTTGCCCTACGGGCCGGTTTCCGCAGGGATTTCACGGCACCGGTACTCGCTTGATAATGACGCATCACACGAGTGGACGGTTCATCCTGACGGGACTGTTACGAGCCCGCAGCGGAGCGCCCCGTGATCCTCGGATCACGGGGCGCTCGGGCGAGGGGCGGCGGCGGGCGCCGCGGGCCGTCAGGCCGACGAGCCGAGCAGCGGCGTCCGCGTCAGCCGGAGGGTCAGCACCGGCAGCAGATCCGCCGCGCGGTACGCGCGGTGGGCGGCGATGCCCGGCGGGGCGGGGGTCAGCGGCACCAGCAGGTCTTCCGCGGCGAGGTGGCCTTCGGAGGCGTCGGCGGTCGGGTCGCCGCGCAGCCACAGCGTCAGCATGTACAGCTCCGGGATGGACAGCAGCCTGGGCTGGTGGACCGAGGGCAGCGACTCGGCCTGGCTCAGCGCCAGTTCGGCCGACGACACGTACGGGCCTTCGGAGAAGTGCGAGAAGACCCAGCCGTCGGCGGTCAGCATCGCCTCGGCGGAGGCCACCGTCCGCTCGGTGTCGCGGATCAGGAACCGCCATCCGGTGAGCCGCGCCGTCGGCGGGCCGTCGGGGGCGGTGATGTCGTCCAGGACGTGGACGGGGAGCGGGAGTTCGAGCTCGAACGGTCCGTCCAGGGAGCCGAGGAGCGGGGTGCGGACGGCGGTGGGAGAGCCAAGGGCCGTGCGGATGCTGTTCAGAGCAGGCGCTGGAGCCGGAGGGACGTGCAGCGGCATGGTGGGTCGCCTCTCACTTCGGAGACACGGTGGAGCGCTGGCGTGCCAGGTGCGGATGGCGCTGTCGGAGTGTGCGGGTCAGAGGGGCCTGACGGGACATCAGGGCGTTGTCTCTCTGCCTCGGTTGCCGAGTTTATACGACAAGTGTTCCCGTCTTGTTTCACGTACCTGTCCCCGGTATTGCGGACAAGCACTTATCCGGCCCGCCAGGGCGAGGGGATTTTCGCCGATTCTCTGCCATATGCACGGATATGACCTGGCATTTTAACCCAGCCGGGGTAGGCTTGAAGTCGCCAGTGTTTTTCATCACGGCAATGCGGGGCTGTGCAGAGCCTATCGGCTGAGGGGTCGGCGCGTGGCGTTATCGATCACATTGGCTGGGCATCATCGAGCGTGATGTACGCGGCCGGGGGCCGTTGATCCACTCGAGGAAGGACGCTTCGATGGGGGAGAAGGTCATAGCCGGGGAGTTCGATCCGTCCGGACGGCAGCGGCAGCGGGTGAGGCTCCGGCAGGGTCTCGAAGCGCTGGCCCGGCTCCTGGCCGAGAAGCGATTCGACCGTCCGAAGAATCTCATGGGGCTGGAGATCGAGCTGAATCTCGCGGGCGCCGACGGGATGCCGAGGATGTTGAACGCGGAGGTTCTGGAGAGAATCGCCAGCCACGATTTCCAGACCGAACTCGGGCAGTGCAATCTTGAAGTAAACATCGTGCCCCACCGATTGCACGGAAGGGTTCTCGACCAGTTGGCGGAAGAGCTCCGTACGGGGTTGTCATATGCCGATCGCAAGGCGGGGGAAGTGGCCTCCGAGATCGTTATGATCGGAATTCTCCCCACCCTCGCCGCCCATGACCTGGGCTCCACGAACCTCTCCTACGACGACCGCTACAAACTCCTCAACGAACAGATGCTGGCCGCCCGCGGCGAGGATTTCCTCATCGACATCGAAGGGGAGGAGAGATTCCGCTACGCCTCCGGCTCGATCGCCCCGGAGGCCGCCTGCACCTCCGTCCAACTGCATCTCCAGGTGACCCCCGGCCGGTTCGCGGCCGTGTGGAACGCGGCCCAGGCGGTGGCCGCCGCGCAGATCGCGGTGGGCGCCAACTCCCCCTTCCTGTTCGGCCGGGAGGTGTGGAGCGAGTCCCGGCCACCGCTGTTCCTCCAGGCCACCGACGTCCGCCCGCCGGAGTTCGCGGCCCAGGGAGTGCGTCCCCGCACCTGGTTCGGCGAGCGCTGGATCAGCGACGCGTATGAGCTCTTCGAGGAGAATCTGCGCTTCTTCCCGCCGCTGCTGTCGACCGCGGGGGACGAGGACCCGCTGCGGGAGCTGGACGACGGCGGGGTGCCGCGGCTGAACGAACTGGTGCTGCACAACGGCACCATCTACCGCTGGAACCGCCCCGTGTACGCGGTCGCCGACGGCGTGCCGCATCTGAGGGTGGAGAACCGGGTGCTGCCCGCCGGGCCCACCGTCGCCGATGTCATCGCCAACGCCGCCTTCTACTACGGCCTGGTGCGGGCGCTCGCCGAGGAGCCGCGCCCGGTGTGGAAGCGGCTGCCGTTCGAGGCCGCGGCGGCCAACTTCGACACCGCCTGCCGCCATGGCATCGACGCGGTCCTGCGCTGGCCCAAGCCGGGCGGCCGCTCCTCGTCGACCGTGCGCATCCCCGCCGTCCGGCTGGTCCAGGAGGAGCTGCTGCCGCTGGCCGCCGCCGGGCTCGACGCCTGGGGCGTCGAGCCGGCCGACCGCGAGCGCTATCTGGGGATCATCGAGGAGCGCTGCCGACTGCGGGTCAACGGCGCGTCCTGGCAGGCCGCCACGTATCACCGGGCGAGGGGGAGGGGGCTCGACCGGGACGGCGCGCTGGCGGCGATGACCCGCCGCTACTGCGAGCTGATGCGCACCGGCGAGCCGGTCCACACCTGGCCGGTCGGCCTCGCCGACTGACCACGGACGCGGTGGACGGGCGGGCGCGTCCCCGCCCGCCTGCTCACCTCGTCCCCGTGCCCGCCTGGCTCGCCGACACGATCGCCTTGAGGATCACCGCGTTGATCTGCGCCGGGTCGGCCACCTGCTGCGCCGATCCGCCCGTCGCCTTCGCGATCTCCTCGCACGCCGACAGATCGGCGTCCGGACCGACGGCGATGGTGATCAGCGGCACCGGGCGGTCCGGGTCGGTGAGTCCGTCCAGCTCTTCGACCAGCGCCCCGAGCGAGATGCTGCCCTCGTCCTGGTTGGACCCGTCGGTGAGGATCACGACGGCGTTGAACTTGCCCTCCGCATAGCCGTCCCGTGCCTTCCGGTACGCCGCGAGCGTCGTGTCGTACAGCCCGGTCGCCCCGCCCGCCACCGGCTCCAGGGCGCCGAAGGCGGCCGTCAGCCGATCGCGCTGGGTGGATCCGTCCGCGCTGCTCAGGCCGAGCCTGCGGGTCGGGACCAGCTCCCGGTAGTCCCGGGCGCCGTCGAGCCGCCTGGAGAACTCCCACAGCCCGATCTCGTCCTCCGGCGTGAACTGCGACAGCGCCTGGAGCAGGGACGCCTTGGTGACGTCCATCCGGGACTCGCCGCGCCGCCCGGGCACCGGGGCCGACATGGAGGCCGAGGCGTCCACGACCGTGTTCAGCCGGGCGCTCTGCACGGTGATCGTCCACATGCCCAGCGCGGTGTCCAGCTCCGCGCTCGACGGCCCCGAGCCCGGGACCGCCCGGTACGGCTGGGGCGCCTTGCCGCCCGCCGTACGGGCCACCTCCTCGACCGCCTTGCCGCTCGCCGACCGGAAGCCGTGTTCGGAGAGGATCCGGCGGCTCTCGGCGTCGGCCAGGAAGGTCATGAAGCGGGTGGCGGCCCGGGCGCGCGCGGTGGTGACGGAGTCGCCGCCGCGCACCGTGTACGGGTAGTCGAGCTCGGCGGTGCCGTCCGCGGGATAGAACAGCCGCAGCCGAGGGGCGTCGCCGGCCCGCGTGTTGTGGCGGTACGCGGCCTGCTCGGTCAGGAACAGCGCCTGATTGCGCCGCGGATTCCCCTGCTCCGCGCCCGAGCCGTCACGCGGCAGCGTGGTCAGCACCTGGTCGTCGCTGTCGGAGGTGCGCTCGGAGAGCAGCTTCGCGGCGGCCGCGGCCCGCGTGTCGGCCGGGCCGCCCTCCCTGGGGCCGCCGCCCTCCTCGGCTATCGAGGCGTTGACGCGGGCGAGGGCGAGCAGCCCGGTGGCACTGCGCGCCGGGTCAGCCGCCCCGAGCCGCAGATCCGTGCTGCCGGTCGCGGCCCCGGCCAGCCGGGCCCAGCTGTACTTCTTCTCGGGCCAGCCGAGCCGCTCCGCGGCCGGCGGGGTCGCCGCCACGCCGACCGGCGAGGACGCGACGCCGCCGAGCGTGTCCAGCGGGACGGCCTTGGGGGCGGAGGACGACACGCGGTCGACCCACACGCTGGAGTCCGGCAGCCACACCTGGAATCCCGGGTCGCGGCCGTCCTTGACGAGCGCGTCGGCCACGTCCGCGGATGCCCGGCTGGTGACCTTCACATCCAGACAGCGGCCGTCGGACCGGACCTGGGCGGACCGGGCGCGCTCGGCGACCTCGCGAACCGCCGGGGCGATGTCCGGGGAGGCGGCCACTCCGAGGCGGACGGCGTCGCTCGCGCAGGACTTCATCGGGGTCAGTAATGCGCCGCGCAGGACCAGCGCGGCACCGATGGCCAGGGCCAGCACGACCGCGGTGCAGATCGCGACGGCCCGGCGGCGGGTGGCGGACCGGGACCCCGTAGGGTCCTGCCGTGGCGAGTGGTCAGGGCCGGTTGAGTCCTCGGGCAGACTGTGACGTCCCATGTGCTGCGTCTCCTGTGAGGATGAAGCTGTCAGGAGTGAGGCGCGCAAGGAGGACAGCGCCCCTTCCCGACGGCCGCGCGCTGTCTTCGGAACTGTTTTCGAGACCCTAGCGGCACACGACCACCCATGAGGCGAAAAAGCGGAATTGGAGGAACGGGTGCAGTCACACGCGCGTGACATGGAGCTTTCCCCGCCCGGGGGCGGCCTCTCGGAACGCACCCTGCGCCAGGAGACGCTCCTGGTCCTGGCGCTGTCGCTGGGCGCGAGCGGTGTGTCGGCGCTGATCAGCTTCGTGGGCTCGGTGACCGCGCCCGGCGGCCTGAAGGACAAGGCGGCCACGCTCAACGCCTCCCAGGCGCCGGGCCGGCCCTGGCTGGATCTGGCCTGGCAGCTCTTCGGGATCTCCACCGCGCTGGTGCCGGTCGCGCTGGTGGCCCATCTGCTGCTGCGGGAGGGCGCCGGGCTGCGCGCCATCGGCTTCGACCGGCGGCGGCCGGCCTTCGACCTGGGCCGGGGCGCCGCGCTGGCCGCCGCGATAGGCGGCACCGGGCTGCTGCTCTATCTCGGGGCGCGGGCGGCCGGGGCCAATCTGACGGTGGTGCCCGAGGCGCTGCCCGACGTGTGGTGGAAGATGCCGGTGCTGATCGCCTCCGCCGTGCAGAACTCCGTGCTGGAGGAGGTGATCGTCGTCGGCTATCTGCTGCGCAGGCTCGGGCAGTTGGGCTGGACGCCGATGGCCGCGCTGCTGGCGAGCTCGGTGCTGCGCGGCTCGTACCACCTCTATCAGGGCATCGGCGGCTTCTTCGGCAATGTGGCGATGGGCGTGGTGTTCGTGCTGCTCTACCGCCGCTGGGGGCGGGTCGGGCCGCTGGTCGCCGCGCACGCCCTGATCGACATCGTGGCCTTCGTCGGATACGCCGTGCTGGCGGGCCGGGTCGACTGGCTGCCGACGGCCTGACCCGCCCCGCGGGACGACGCTCCGCCAGCGTCTCGCTCAGGCGCCGACGTAGGCGGCGAGGTGCTCGGCGGTGAGGGTGGAGCGGTCGGCGACGAGGCCGGCGGGGGTGCCCTCGAAGACGATCCGGCCGCCGTCGTGTCCGGCGCCGGGGCCGAGGTCGATGATCCAGTCGGCGTGCGCCATGACCGCCGGGTGGTGCTCGACCACGATGACCGACTTGCCGGAGTCGACGAGCCGGTCGAGCAGGCCCAGCAGCTGCTCCACGTCGGCGAGGTGCAGGCCGGCGGTCGGCTCGTCGAGCACGTAGACGCCGCCCTT
Source organism: Streptomyces sp. NPDC097640 (assembly GCF_040302705.1). Lineage (NCBI taxonomy): Bacteria > Bacillati > Actinomycetota > Actinomycetes > Kitasatosporales > Streptomycetaceae > Streptomyces > Streptomyces sp. NPDC097640. The sequence goes on along the minus strand of NZ_JBEOSB010000022.1, from coordinate 184,490 downwards.
CTCGGCCATGTGGGTGGCCAGCTTGAGCCGCTGCCGCTCGCCGCCGGACAGCGTGGTCAGCGGCTGGCCGAGGGTGAGATAGCCGAGCCCGACGTCGGCGAGCCGGCCGAGGACGCGCTGCGCGGCCAGGGTGCGCGCCTCCCCGGCGCCGAAGAACTCCTCGGCCTCGGCCACCGACATCGCGAGCACCTCGCTGATGTCGCGGCCGCCGAGGTGGTACTCCAGCACCGATGCCTCGAACCGCTTCCCTTCGCAGTCCTCGCAGGTGGTGGAGACACCGGCCATCATCGCCAGGTCGGTGTAGACGACGCCCGCGCCGTTGCAGGTGGGGCAGGCGCCCTCGGAGTTGGCGCTGAACAGCGCCGGCTTCACGCCGTTGGCCTGCGCGAACGCCTTGCGGATCGGGTCGAGCAGCCCGGTGTACGTCGCCGGGTTGCTGCGCCTGGAGCCGCGGATCGCGCTCTGGTCGACGGAGACGACGCCCTGTTCGGTGGCCCCCGGCTGTTGCCGAAGCGAGTCGTGCACGAGGGAGCTCTTGCCGGAGCCCGCCACTCCGGTGACCACGCAGAGCACCCCGAGCGGGATGTCGACGTCCACGTTCCGCAGGTTGTGCGTCGTCGCGCCGCGGATCTCCAGTGTGCCCTTGGGCGTCCGCACCGCCTCCTTGAGGCCGGTCCGGTCGTCGAGGTGGCGGCCGGTGACGGTGCCGCCGGCCCGCAGCCCCTCGACGGTGCCCTCGAAGCAGACGGTGCCGCCCGCCGTACCGGCGCCGGGGCCGAGGTCGACGACGTGGTCCGCGATCGCGATGGTCTGCGGTTTGTGCTCCACGACGAGCACCGTGTTGCCCTTGTTCCGCAGCCGCAGCAGCAGGTCGTTCATCCGCTGGATGTCATGGGGGTGCAGGCCCGTGGTGGGCTCGTCGAAGACATAGGTGACATCGGTGAGCGAGGAGCCGAGGTGGCGGATCATCTTGGTGCGCTGTGCCTCGCCGCCCGAGAGCGTGCCCGCCGGGCGGTCGAGGGAGAGATAGCCGAGACCGATCTCCACGAACGAGTCGAGGGTCTGCCGCAGCGCGGTGAGCAGGGGCGCCACCGACGGCTCGTCGATGCCGCGCACCCATGCGGCCAGGTCGCTGATCTGCATCGCGCAGGCGTCGGCGATGCTGATCTTCTTGATCTTCGACGAGCGGGCGCCCTCGCTGAGCCGGGTGCCGTCGCACTCCGGGCAGGTGGTGAAGGTGACCGCCCGGTCCACGAACTCCCGGATGTGCGGCTGCATCGCCTCCTTGTCCTTGGAGAGCATCGACTTCTGGATCCGCGGGATCAGCCCTTCGTAGGTCATATTGATCCCCGCGATCTTCATCCGGGTCGGCTCGCGGTGGAGGAAGTCGTGCAGCTCCTTCTTGGTGAACGCGCGGATCGGTTTGTCCGGTGCGAAGAAACCCGACTCGGCGTAGAGCCGGGAGTTCCAGCCGCCCCCCTTGTAGCCGGGGACGGTGATCGCGCCCTCGGCGAGTGACTTGGTGGCGTCGTAGAGCTGGGTGAGGTCGAGATCGGTGACCGAGCCCCGGCCTTCGCAGCGCGTGCACATGCCGCCGGTGCGGCTGAAGGTCGCCTTCACCGCCTTCTTGGCGCCGCGCTCGACGGTGATCGCCCCGCTCGCCCGGACCGAGGGGACGTTGAAGGCGTACGCGCTGGGCGGGCCGATGTGCGGCTTCCCGAGCCGGCTGAAGAGGATGCGCAGCATCGCGTTGGCGTCGGTGGCGGTGCCGACCGTGGAGCGGGGGTCGGCGCCCATCCGCTGCTGGTCGACGGTGATCACGGTGGTCAGCCCGTCGAGGACATCGACCTCGGGCCGCGCCAGCGTCGGCATGAAGCCCTGCACGAAGGCGCTGTACGTCTCGTTGATCAGCCGCTGGGACTCCCCGGCGATCGTGTTGAAGACCAGCGAGCTCTTGCCCGAGCCGGAGACGCCGGTGAACACCGTCAGCCGGCGCTTCGGGATCTCGATGCTGACGTCCTTGAGGTTGTTCTCGCGCGCGCCGTGCACGCGGATCAGATCGTGGCTGTCGGCGATGTGCGGCGTGGGCGACTGCGTGTCCGTCCTCGAGGTCGTGCTCATCGTGTCTCCATCTGTGAGGCGGGCCGCCTGCGCGAGTTTTGGGTGGTACGTCTGGTTCGTCGGTGCGGTCGCGGTAACGGTACGCCGTTCGTCTGCCGTACGACTGCTCGATCCGCGGTGGCCAGGCTAGGCGTGGCTCGGTGACCGGCGCTTCTTGATTCCTGATCGGTCCGGTCGGCCGCGCGGGCCTTGCCATACGATCGGTTCCGATATATCGTCGAAGCATCGTGACAGTTCGACGATGAAAGGAAACGTCATGCGTCACCATGGACATGAACACTTCGGACCGGGCCAGCGCGGACAGCGCGGCCGGGGTGAGTTCGAGGGGCGGCGTGCGGCCTTCGGCCCGTTCGGCCCGCCCTTCGGCGGCCCCCCGTTCGGCGGCCGCGGCCGGGGCGGCCCGCGCGGGAGGGCGCGGCGCGGCGATGTGCGCGCCTCGATCCTGGCGCTGCTGCGGGACCGCCCGATGCACGGCTACGAGATGATCCAGGAGATCGCCGAGCGCAGCGCTGGCGCCTGGCGGCCGAGCCCCGGGTCCGTCTATCCGACGCTCCAACTGCTCGAGGACGAGGGGCTGATCAGCAGCGCGAGCGAGGGCGGGAAGAAGCTGTTCGCCCTCACCGACGAGGGCCGCGTCGAGGCCGAGTCCGGGTCGCAGGCCCCCTGGGAGGAGGTCGGGCGCGGCGTCGACTGGGAGTCGATGCAGGAGATCCGGCAGGCGGGCTTCGGGCTGATGGAGGCGTTCGCGCAGGTCTGGAAGACCGGCTCGCCCGAGCAGCGGCAGAAGGCCGTCGCGGTGATCAACGACTCCCGCAAGCGGCTGTATCTGATCCTCGCCGACCAGGACGACGAGGGCGGCGAGAGCTGAGCGGGGGGAACGGGCCGGGGGTGCGGGGGTGTCTCAGGCGACCAGTCCGCCGAGCTTGCGCAGCGACTCGTTGAGCGCGGCGGTCGCCGAGTCCCTGAGCTTTCCGGCCATCAGGGAGACCGCGGGGCCGGTGAACTCGCCGTCGACGCGGACCGCCGTGGCCTCGCCCTCCTGCGTCAGCGCATAGCGCATGGTCAGATTCACCCCCATGGGGCCCTTGCCCCGGGTGGCGAACATCCGGCCCGGCTCACAGGCCTCGACGGTCCAGGCCACCTCCGCCGGAAAGCCCATCAGCTTCATGTTCTCCTGGTAGACCGCCCCCGCTTCGAGGGTGGCGGGGCCGCCCTCCGGGAAGCCGGTGTGGGTGGCGTTCCACCGGCCCCACGAGGTGAAGTCCGTCAGATGGGCCCACACCTTCTCGGCCGGTGCCTCGATGCGCGCCTGGGCGCTGACCTCGGCCATGGGGCCACCCCTTCCGTGGAGTTCCGCGACGCTCGGATCGCCTGGATCGCCCGGGTCGGGCGCTGTGGCCCGGGAGCCCCGGCGGTGTCGCGCAACGTAGCCCCGGCGCCGCCAACATTCAATACTGACGGACCGTCAGGAACATGGTGTGCTCCTCCGCGAGGAGGAGATCCGGCCGTCGATGCCCAACTATGGTGGGAGGCCCACATGCTTCCCGGCGGGGATGCTCCGGACTCCGGGGACTGATGGGGTGAGAGCGTGCGAAAAAGTACCCCTGAAGCCGGCACCACCCGCGACACCGGCCCCACCGGCCAGGTCGGCGCCGGTTTCGAGGGCCGGCTCGGCGAGGAGCTGGCCGCGGTGGTCGCGGGGGCGCGCAGACGGGCGTTCCGTGATGGCGACCGGCAGGTCGACACGGCCCATCTGCTGCACACCCTGCTCGAGGCGGACCCCCGGGCGCGGGCCGCGATAGCGGGCGGCCCGCCGCAGGTCGCGCGGCTGCTCGGCTATCTGGCGCAGCGCGCCATCGGCTACGGCGTGCAGTGGAGCGGGTCGGTGGAGGACTCCGGCGCGGTGCCCCGGACGTGCCCCCGGGGCGGCGACGGGGGCGACGGCAGGCTCGGCGGCGGCGCCCTGTCCGGCTGGTCGCCCGCCGCCGCGGTGGCCATGGGCGGAGCGATCGCCCGGGCCGGGGCCCGCGGCGCGTCCCGGGCCGAGGGGCCCGACCTCCTCGCCGCCCTCGCCGGCGACCGGGAGTGCCGCGCGGTGGAGGTGCTGCGACGGGCGGGCGTCGACGCGGACCTGCTGGTCGCGGCCCTGAACGGCGAGATGCGCCAGGAGTCAACGACATGACGGTCATGTCCTGAAGCTGACATGATGATCCGATGCACGACACTCAGGGGCAGGGTCCGGGACGGACGAGAAACGCGGGGCTGGGGCTCGCGCTCACGTCGGCACTCGCGTTCGGCGGGTCGGGGGTGGCGGCCAAACCGCTGATCGAGGCGGGTCTCGAACCGCTCCAGGTCACCTGGTTGCGGGTGGCGGGCGCCGCCTTGATCATGCTGCCGGTCGCCTGGAACCACCGCGCCCTGCCGGCCCGCCGCCCCGCGCTGCTGGTGGGGTTCGGCCTGCTGGCCGTCGCGGGGGTGCAGGCGTGCTACTTCGGCGCGATATCGCGGATCCCGGTCGGTGTCGCGCTCCTCGTCGAGTATCTGGCCCCCGCCATGGTCCTCGGCTGGGTGCGGTTCGTTCAGCGGCGGCCGGTGAGCCGCGGTGCGGCGGTGGGGGTCGTGCTCGCGGTCGGCGGGCTGGCCTGTGTGGTCGAGGTGTGGTCGGGGCTGAGCTTCGACGCCGTCGGGCTGTTGCTCGCCCTGGCCGCCGCCTGCTGCCAGGTCGGCTACTTCGTCCTGGCCGACCACGGCGCCGACGGGGAGAACGCCGCGGATCCGCTGGGCGTCATCGCGCATGGGCTGCTCGTCGGCACGGTGGCGCTGACCGTGGTGGCGCGCCCCTGGAATCTGGACTGGTCGGTGCTGGCCGGCCGGGCCGATCTGGCCGGCGCGCGGGTGCCGGCCGTGCTGCTGCTCGGGTGGATCGTCCTGGTCGCGACGGTGGTCGCCTATCTCACCGGGGTCGTCTCGGTGCGCAGGCTGTCGCCGCAGGTGGCCGGGGTGGTCGCTTGTCTGGAGGCGGTCGTGGCCACGGTGCTGGCCTGGGTGCTGCTGGACGAACACCTGTCGCTGCCGCAGCTCGTGGGCGGCGGGGTGGTGCTGGCCGGGGCGTTCATCGCGCAGACCTCGGCGCCGAAGGCGGCCGTGGCGGCCGAGCCGGTGGCGGGGTCTGTGGCCGGATCGGCGGCCGGATCGGCGCCGGCCGAAGCCGGCGACCGGCGGGCGGCCACCGGCCGGTCGGCGGACTCGGCGACCGCCTGCTGACCGGCCGGGTGTTCGCCGCGGGCGTGTCGGGTTCCGTCAGAGGCGGGTGAGGTAGTCGGGCACCGGCGTGTCGGCCGCCAGGTCGGCCGCGGGCACCGGCGCGCCGTAGGTCCGCGCAACGGGCAGCACCCCGCTCCAGTAGGGGAGCGCCAGGTCCTCGGGGTCGTCGTTCGGGCCACCGGTGCGGATCTTCGCGGAGACCTCGGCGAGGTCCAGACGGAGCACGGCGGTGGCGGCCAGCTCCTTGGCGTTTGCGGGCCGGGAGTCGGCCGCCCGGCCGGGCACCACATGGTCGACCAGGGCGTCGAGGGCCTCGGCTCGCTCCGTCTCGTCGGTCACCTGGCGGGCGGCGCCGTGCACCACCACCGAGCGGTAGTTGATGGAGTGGTGGAAGGCGGAGCGGGCCAGGACCAGCCCGTCGACATGGGTGACGGTCAGACACACCGGCATCCCCGGGTCCTGCGCGCCGCTCGCCATCCGCAGCGGACGGGAGCCGGTCGAGCCGTGCACATACAGCCGCTCGCCCACCCGCGCGTACAGCGTGGGCAGAACGACGGGGGTGCGGGCGCCGTCGCGGATGAAGCCCAGATGGCAGAGGTAGCCCTCGTCGAGTATCGAGTGCACCACCTCGCGGTCGTACGAGGCGCGCTCGCGGGACCGGGTGGGCACCGTCCGGTCGGTCGGCTCGTAGGCGTCCGGGGCGGGGCTCGCGACGGTCATTTGCCCTCTCCTTTGAACTAGTGCAAAATAGGTTTTGTGCTAGGAGAGTATCGGATCGAAGGGCGTGGCGCAGCCGAGATCGCGGCGAGCGTGGAGCGTGCGGTGGGCGCCGGTGACCTGGAGCCCGGCCAACTTCTGCCCCCCATGCGCGAGTTGGCCGCGACGCTGGGCGTCAATCCCAATACCGTCGCCGCCGCCTATCGCTCGCTGCGCGACCGGGGAGTGATCGAGACGGCGGGCCGCAGGGGGAGCCGGGTGCGCTCGCGCCCCGCCACCACCCCCCGTGAGCAGATCCGCGTCGAGCCCCCCGACGGCGTGCGCGACCTCGGGGACGGCAACCCCGACACCGCCCTGCTGCCGCCGCTCGGTAAGGCGCTCGCCGCGGCCGCCGCGCTGGGCGCCGAGCGCCCGGCGCTGTACGGCACGCCCGAGGTCTCCCCGGAGCTCGCCCGACGGGCCCGCGCCGCCCTCGACGCGGACGGGGTGCCCGGCGGCCCCGTCGCCGTCACCTCCGGATCGCTGGACGCCATCGAGCGGGTGCTCGCCGCCCACCTGCGGCCCGGCGACGCCGTCGCGGTCGAGGACCCGGGCTGGGGCAGCCTGCTCGACCTGATCCCCGCCCTCGGGCTGCGCGCCGTCCCCGTCGCGATCGACGACGACGGGCCGTTGCCCGGGCGGGTCGAGGAGGCGCTGCGGGACGGGGCGCGGGCGCTGATCGTCACCTGCCGGGCGCAGAACCCGACCGGCGCGGCGATCGGCGCCGCGCGCGCCCGCGAGCTGCGCGCGGTGCTGGGCCGCCATCCGCACACGCTGCTCATCGAGGACGATCACGGGCACGGCATCGTCGACCTGCCGCTCCACCCGCTGGCGGGTGGCACGGAGCACTGGGCGCTGGTCCGCTCCGTGGCCAAGGCGTACGGCCCCGATCTGCGGCTCGCCGTGCTGACCGGCGATGTCGTCACCCTGGACCGGCTGCGCGGCCGGCAGCGGCTGGGCCCCGGCTGGGTCAGCCATCTGCTCCAGGACGCGGTGGCATGGCTGTGGCGCACCGGGGCGGTGGACCTCGCGGCGGTGGCCGCCTCGTACGGCGAGCGGCGCGACGCGCTGGTGCGGGCCCTGCGCGAGCGGGGGATCGCCGCCCATGGGCGCAGCGGGATGAACGTATGGGTGCCGGTGTCCGACGAGACCGGTGCCGTCGCCCGGCTGCTCCAGGCCGGGTGGGCGGTCGCGCCCGGGGCCCGGTTCAGGATCGCCTCGCCGCCGGGGGTGCGGCTGACCGTCTCCGCGTTGGGCGCGGACGACATCGGCCCCCTCGCGGACGCGTTGGCGGCGGCGACGGGGCCGATGTCGGCGGGGCGCTATGGCTGAGGCGGCGGGGCCGAGTCGCTCAGGCCCGAGCCGCTCAGGCCCGAGCGGCCTTGGCGCGGGGCCGGGTCTGGGTCAGCGCCGCTCCGACGAGCACGATCAGCGCGCCGACCGGCGTGTTCCAGTCGAGGTGCTCGCCGAGGATCGCCACCCCCGCCGTGGTGGCGATGACCGGGACGAAGTAGGTCACCATCATGGCGGTGGTCGGGCCGACCTCCTCGACCAGGCCGTACTGCACCAGGAAGGCGAAGCCGGTGCCGAGCGCGCCCAGCGCGATCACCGACAGCAGCGGCAGCACCGGGAAGGAGTCGGGGGCCGGGGCGAACAGCGGGGCGACGACCGCCAGCTGCGCCGTGCCCAGCAGCAACTGGGCGCCGGACATCGCCAGGTGGGAGTGGCCGGTGCCGGCCAGCGTGCGCCGGACGTACTGCCAGCCGACCGCGTAGCTGAGCGAGGCGGCCAGCGCCATCGCGGTGCCCGCCGGGTCCTGGCCGGAGAAGCCCTGCCACGCGCCGAGCACCACCAGCACCCCGGCGAAGCCGATGCCCAGGCCCGCGACGCGCCGCCGGGTCGGCCGGTCGTCGGAGGCGGCGACCACGGCGAGCAGCATGCCCCACAGCGGGGAGGACGCGTTGCAGATGCCGGCCAGGGTGGAGGGGATGGTCAGCTCGGCGTACGCGAACAGCGAGAAGGGGAGGGCGTTGAGGAAGAAGGCCGCCACGGCCAGATGGCCCCAGACCCGGGCGCCCCGCGGCAGCCGCTCCCGCTTCGCTACCAGGAACGCGACCAGGACGGCGGTGCCGAACACCATCCGCCCCAGCGTGACGTACAGGGGCGCGAACGCCTCGTTGCCGACCTTGATGAACAGGAAGCTGAAGCCCCAGATCAGGGAGAGCGCACCGAAGCGGATCCGCCAGTCCAGGCGCGGGCGGTCGGCGGTCGTGGTGGGGGTGGGGGGCGTGGTGGGGGCGAGAGCGGCCGGGGCGGCGGCGGCCGTGTTGGCGCTGGTGGCGGTGGCGCGCGAGGCGGTCCCTGTGGTCATGGCCCCACCATGGCTCCTCCCGACCGCTTAGGACAAGCGAGAATTTCTGTGCCCTATCGCGTAGCATTGCTTATATGTTGAACCTGGACCGCCTCCGTACGCTGTACGCCGTGTCCCGCCACGGCTCCGTGAGCGGCGCCGCGGAAGGGCTGCACGTCACGACCTCGGCCGTCTCTCAGCAGCTGGCCAAACTGGAGCGCGAGACCGGGCAGCAGCTGCTCGCCAAGAACGGCCGCGGGGTGCGTCTCACCGACGCCGGACGGCTGCTCGCCGACCACGCCGCCCGCATCCTCTCCCAGGTCGAGCTCGCCCAGGCCGACCTCGAGGCGCAGCGCGGCCAGGCGGTCGGCGAGCTGCTGATGGGCGCCTTCCCCACCGCCGTCCGCGGCATCTTCCCCGCCGCGCTGGGCAGGCTGCGCGTCGACCACCCCCAGCTGCGCCCCCGGCTCCAGGAGATGGAGCCCGACGAGTCGGTGCCCGCGGTGGTGCGCGGCGACATCGACCTCGCCGTCGTCCTGGACTGGTACAACAAGCCGCTGCCGATGCCCGACGGGCTGGTGAAGGCGCCGCTGCTGGACGACCCCGTGGACCTGGCGATGCCCGCCGGCCACCGGCTGGCCGACCGGGACGCGGTGGATCCGGAGGAGTTCGCCGACGACGAGTGGATCTCCTGGCCCCAGGGAGGGTTCTGCTTCGACTGGCTGATGATCACTCTGCGCGGCAAGGGTCTGGAACCGCGGATCTGCCACACCGCGCGGGAGCACCACACCCAGCTCGCGCTCATCGCCGCCGGGCTCGGCGTCGCCGTGGTGCCCCGGCTCGGCCGCGGCGCGGTGCCCGAGGGGGTGCGGGTGGTGCCGCTGCGCCAGCACACGATGCGGCGCCACGTCTACGCCATCTGGCGCGCGGACGCCGACCGCAGGCCCTCGATCCGGGCGGCGGTCGACGTCCTGCGGGCGGCGGGCGAGCGGACCGGCGGCTGAGCCGTGACCGCCCCCCGGACACGACCTAGGGGAGCTTGCGGAAGTCCCAGGAGCTGATCGTGTCGGGCGTCAGGCGCAGCCATGCGTGACGGCCGTCGTGCGGCGTGGCGGACAGCCCGAAGTACTTGGCCGCGAACAGCCGCTCGGGCGTGTCGAGCTCGGGGCACGGCTCGCCGGTGCGCGGCGCCTCGCCGACGATCGACACCCGGCCGGCCAGTTCGACGCCGCGCAGCTCCCCGTACTCGTGCCCGTCGTCGATCACCACGGCGACCCACGGGTCCCGCAGCAGTTGGGCCCAGCGGCGGCTGCGGGTGATTGAGTACAGCCACAGCGAGCCGCCGTCCCAGCCGAACCACAGCGGGCTGATGTGCGGCCGCCCCTCCGCGGACACCGTCGCCACCCGGCAGGTGCGCTGCTCGGTGAGGTAGGAGTCCAGCTCCGCCTGGGTCATCATGACGCGGCGGCCTCGTCGCTGAGTGATGGACATCGGTTCCCGCACCTCCCGGTGACTGGTTGGTGCCGCACAGGATGAGGTCTCTTCCTCAACACCGCAATGGCCGCTAGCCTGCGCGCCCGGACCGGTCCGCCGCCAGCAGGAGGCCACCATGCCCTCGCCCGCCCGCGAAACCCTGTCCGAGCTGCTGACCCCCGCGAGCTGTGCGCTGCTCACCGTGGAGTGCCAGCGCGGCGTGGTCGGCCCGCACGGCGCACTGCCCGAGCTGGCCGCCGCCGCCCGGGACTCGGGCGCGCTCGACACGGTCGCCCACCTGGTGTCGGCGGCGCACGACACGCCCGTACAGGTCCTGCACGCGGTGGCCGAGCGGCGCCCCGACGGGCGCGGCTCGAACCGGAACGCGCGGCTGTTCCGGGCCGCCGGGCGGCTGCCGGTCCGGCAGCTGACCGGCAGCGACGCGGTACGGATCGCCGAGCCGATCCCGGTCGCGCCCGAGGACCTGATCGTGCGGCGGCTGCACGGACTCTCGCCACTCGCCGGGACGGACGTGGACGCGCTGCTGCGCAACCTGGGCTGCCGCACGCTCGTCATCACCGGCGTGTCGGCCAATGTGGCGATACCCAACGCCGTCTTCGACGCGGTCAACCTCGGCTATACGGCCGTGGTCCCCGTCGACGCCATCGCCGGGGTGCCCGTCGACTACACCCCGGCGATGGTCCGCAACACCCTCGCCCTCGTCGCCACCGTCACCACCGCCGAGGACGTCATCGCCTGCTGGCGCGGGTCCCGGCCACGGTGAGCCGCACGGCGCCTCAGGCCATCGAGATGGTGTCGCCCTCCACCTTGATCTGCGCGGGGGGCAGCGGCTTGGTCGACGGGCCGCTCTTCACGCTGCCGTCGGCGATGTTGAACTTGCTGTTGTGGAACGGACAGTTGATGGTGCCGCCGGAGACGTCCCCGACCGGGTTTCCCGCGTGCGGGCACACGGAGGAGAACGCCTTGAACTCGCCCGCCTCGGGCTGGACCACCACGACCTTGTGTTCCTTGAAGACCTTTCCGCCGCCCTCGGGGATGTCGGAGGTCTTCGCCAGCTCCATGCCGCCGCCCCCGCCGGTCTGGTCCGAGGAGCCGGATCCGCTGGTCTTCGACGAGTCCGCGGAGCTCGAGTCGCCGCCGCCGCACGCCGCGAGCGCGGCGGCCAGGCCGGCCGCGCCACACGCGGTGAGAACGGCGCGGCGGGTGGTGCCGCGCCCGGTGGTTGCCGGTTCCGCCATGGTGGTGCCTCCTGATGAGGGTACGTTTGCCAAGACCATACGTGCGCGGCGCCCGCAGCGTTCAGCCGTGGCGTCCAGCCGCCGCGCAAAGCGCTTGCGCACCTCAATAAGCTGGGCGGATGCTCCCTGAAGTCACCGCCACCCGGTATGTCACACCGCTGCGTGAGGGCGGATCGCTGCCCGGCATCGTCGAGGCCGACGACCTCGGCACGTACGTCATGAAGTTCATCGGCGCCGGGCAGGGCCGCAAGACCCTGGTCGCCGAGGTCATCTGCGGGCAGCTGGGTCGGCGGCTCGGGCTCCGCGTACCGGACCTGGTACGGATCCAGCTGGACCCGGTGATCGGCCTGGGCGAGCCGGACGAGGAGGTCCAGGACCTGCTCAAGGCCAGCGGCGGGCTCAACCTCGGCATGGACTACCTCCCCGGCTCGCTCGGCTTCGACCCGCTGGCCTTCGGGGTGGGCCCCGAGGAGGCCGGGCACGTGGTGTGGTTCGACGCGCTGATCGGCAACGTCGACAGGTCCTGGCGCAACCCGAACATGCTGGTCTGGCACGGCCGGCTGTGGCTCATCGACCACGGCGCCACCATGATCTGGCACCACAGCTGGCGCGGCGCCGAGGCGGTGGCCGCCAAGCCGTACGACGCCTCCGACCACGTCCTGGCGTCCTTCGACCCCGACCTCACGGCCGCCGCCGAGGCGCTGGCGCCGCGGATCACCGAGGAACTGCTGACCGAGGTCGTGGCCGACGTCCCCGACGAGTGGCTGGTCGACGAGCCCGGCTTCGACGGCCCGGACGCGGTGCGCCGCCGGTACGTCGAACTGCTGCTGGAGCGCGCCGCTACGATCAGCGACCGGATCACCCTCGGCGAGCAGCGGCCGCCGGAGGGGGACAAGCCGTCCCGGGCCCCGGAGTGGCTGCGGATCTGGGTCGAGGGAAAGGCGTCGAAGTGAGCGGGCGGACAGACGGCCGCGAGGTCTTCGAGTACGCGCTGCTGCGCGTGGTTCCGAGGGTCGAGCGCGGCGAGCAGATCAACGCGGGCGTCGTGGTGTACTGCCGCGCCCAGTCCTTCGTGGCGGCCCGCACCCACCTGGACGAGGCCCGGCTGCTCGCGCTCGACCCCGACGCGGACGTGGCGGGCGTACGGGCGGCCCTCGCGGCCGTGGAGAACGTGTGCTGCGGCGGGGAGCGGGCCGGGCAGGCCGCGGGCGACGACGCGGGGCGCCGCTTCCGCTGGCTGGTCGCCCCGCGCTCCACGGTCGTCCAGCCGGGCCCGGTGCACACCGGCCTGACCAGTGATGCCGAGGCGGAGACCGGGCGCCTGCTGGACCTGCTGGTGCGCTGACGCCTCAGTGGGTCGTTGACATGGCGTAGTGGGGCTTCTAGCGTCTCGTCTGCTGGAGAGACTAAGCGGTCGCTCATCGCCCTCGTCGTCCGGGCGGTGAGCCCCCACCGAGGCGAGGAGAACCCGCATGTCCACCACCGAGCAGCGCGTCGCCATCGTGACGGGCGCCGCCCGCGGCATCGGCGCGGCCACCGCCGTGCGCCTGGCGCGGGAGGGCCGCGCCGTCGCCGTGCTCGACCTCGACGAGGTGTCCTGCGCGGACACCGTGAAGAAGATCACCGAGGCGGGCGGCACGGCCATCGCCGTGGGCTGCGATGTGTCCGACGCGGCCCAGGTGGAGACCGCGGTCGGGCGTGTCGCCGAAGAGCTCGGCGCGCCGGTGATCCTTGTCAACAACGCGGGAGTGCTCCGCGACAACCTGCTGTTCAAGATGAGCGACAGCGACTGGGACACCGTCATCGGCGTCCATCTGCGGGGCGCCTTCCTGATGTCGCGCGCCTGCCAGAAGTACATGGTGGACGCGGCGTTCGGCCGGATCGTCAACCTCTCCAGCAGCTCGGCGCTCGGCAATCGCGGACAGGTCAACTACTCCGCCGCCAAGGCCGGGCTCCAGGGCTTCACCAAGACCCTGGCCATCGAGCTCGGCAAGTTCGGCGTCACCGCCAACGCCGTGGCACCCGGCTTCATCGCCACCGACATGACCGCCGCCACGGCCGAGCGCGTCGGTATGGGCTTCGAGGAGTTCCAGCAGGCCGCCGCGAGCCAGATCCCGGTGGGCCGGGTCGGACGGCCCGAGGACATCGCCAACGCCATCGCCTTCTTCGCCGGTGACGCGGCCGGGTTCGTCTCCGGCCAGATCATGTACGTGGCCGGCGGCCCGCTCAACTGACGGGAGACATGGACCACATGACTGCGGGAACTTCCGACAGCGGCCGCGCCGCGCTCGTCACGGGCGCCAGCCGCGGCATCGGCTACGCCATAGCCGAGGCCCTGGTGGCGCGCGGCGACCGGGTGTGTATCACCGGGCGCAACGAGGACACCCTCAAGGAGGCCGTCGAGCGGCTCGGCGCCGACCGGGTGATCGGCGTGGCCGGCAAGGCCCATGACGAGGCGCACCAGGCGGTGGCCGTCGAGCGGGCGATGGAGGCGTTCGGGCGGCTGGACTTCCTCGTCAACAACGCCGGCACCAACCCGGTCTTCGGGCCGATCGCCGACCTCGACCTGGGCGTGCTGCGTAAGGTCTTCGAGACGAACGTCGTCTCGGCGCTCGGCCTCGCCCAGCAGGCCTGGAAGGCGTGGCAGAAGGACAACGGCGGGGCGATCGTCAACATAGCCTCGGTCGCCGGCATTTCGACCTCGCCCTTCATAGCGGCGTACGGCGTGAGCAAGGCAGCCATGATCAACCTCACCGCGCAGCTCGCCCACGAGTTCGCGCCCGGGGTACGGGTCAACGCCATCGCCCCGGCCGTGGTGAAGACCAAGTTCGCCGCCGCGCTGTACGAGGGGCGCGAGGAGGAGGCCGCCGCGGCGTACCCGCTGGGGCGCCTCGGCGTGCCCGAGGACATCGGCGGCGTGGCCGCGTTCCTCACCTCCGACCAGGCGGCCTGGATGACCGGGCAGACGCTCGTCGTCGACGGCGGCATATTCCTCAACGCCGGAGTCGGCTGAGGGCTTGCGTTGGCGCGCACTCCAAGGAGCACAGTCTCAGGTGTCGGATCCGACCGGGTCCGGCACCTGAGACTTCCCCTGACTTCTGCGTGAGGAGAGCTGCGTACGATGCGCTATCTGACTCTGGCGGGCGGCACCGGGCCCGAGGTGAGCGCCCTGTGCCTGGGCATTCTGCCGTTCGGCAGCACCGTCGACGAGAAGACGTCCTTCGCGGTGCTCGACCGGTTCGCCGAGGCGGGCGGGACGTTCGTCGACACCGCCAACAACTACTCGATCTGGGCGCCGGGCGGCACGGGGAACGAGAGCGAGGAACTGCTCGGCCGCTGGCTGCGCAGCCGCGGCCGGCGGGAGACCACCGTCGTCGCCACCAAGGTCGGCGCCCGGCCCGACCCCGCGCGGGGGAGCGAGTGGCCCGCCAACTGGCAGGGGCTGGCCGCCGACACCGTACGCGGCGGCGTCGAGGGCAGCCTGCGGCGGCTTGGCACCGACCGCGTCGACCTGTACTACGCGCACATCGAGGACCGCACGGTGCCGATGGCGGAGACCGTCGGCGCGTTCGCCGAGCTCGTCGCGGAGGGCTCCGTCGGCGTCCTCGGATGCAGCAACCACGCCTCCTGGGCGGTGGCGACCGCCCGGCAGTACGCCGCCGACCACGCCCTGGCCCGCTACAGCTGCGTCCAGCAGCGCTACACCTACCTCCGGCCGCGGCCCGGGGCCGACTTCGGCACCCAGGGCTTCGCGGGCATCGACCTCGTCGAGTACATCGGCACCCAGGAGGACATGACGCTGCTGGCGTACGGCTCGCTGATCCACGGCGCGTACACCCGCGACGACAAGCGCATCCTGGAGCAGTACGACCACCCGGGGACCGAGCGGCGGCTGAGCGCGCTGCGCGAGGTCGCCAAGGAGACCGGCGCGACCCCGAACCAGGTGGTGCTGGCCTGGCTCATCGGGGCCGAGAAGCCGGTGATCCCGGTGCTGGGGGTCAGCTCCGTGGCCCAGCTGGAGGAGGCGCTGGGCGCCGTCGACCTGGAGCTCGACCCCGGGCTGCGGGCGAAGCTGGACGCCGCCTGAGCCGTTGTCGGTGGTCGCCGGTAGGTTCTGGGGCACGTCAAGAGAACGAACACCGGAGGTTGTTGACGTGACCCACATGCTGCCCGAGTCCTGGCGCGGCGTCCTCGGCGAGGAGCTGGACAAGCCCTACTTCAAGGAGCTCACCGAGTTCGTCGAGGAGGAGCGGGCCAAGGGTCCCGTCTACCCGCCGCGCGACGAGGTCTTCGCCGCGCTGGAGGCGACCCCGTACGACCAGGTCAAGGTGTTGGTCCTCGGGCAGGACCCGTACCACGGCGAGGGCCAGGGGCACGGGCTGTGCTTCTCCGTGCGCCCCGGCGTCAAGACCCCGCCGTCGCTGCGGAACATCTACAAGGAGATGCAGGCGGAGCTCGGCCACCCGATCCCGGACAACGGCTATCTGATGCCGTGGGCCCGGCAGGGCGTGCTGCTGCTCAACGCGGTGCTGACGGTCCGGGCCGGCGAGGCCAACTCCCACAAGAGCAAGGGGTGGGAGAAGTTCACCGACGCGGTGATCCGCGCCGTGGCCTCCCGCCCCGACCCGGCCGTCTTCGTGCTGTGGGGGAACTACGCGCAGAAGAAGCTGCCGCTGATCGACGAGGAGCGGCACGCCGTGGTCAAGGGCGCGCACCCCTCGCCGCTGTCGGCCAAGAAGTTCTTCGGCTCGCGCCCCTTCACCCAGATCGACGAGGCGGTCAAGGCGCAGGGGCACGCTCCCATCGACTGGCGGATCCCGAACCTGGGCGCCCAGGCCGGGTGACCGGCATCAGCCCAGGTCGTACTCGAAGCTGTACGGGGTGGTGGACTGGCCGGTCATGGCCACGAAGCCGCCCTTGCCGGTGAGCCCCGCCAGCTCCCCGGTGCCGGAGCCGGGCACCACCTCAAGCGAGCAGTGGATCTTGCCGTCCTCGCCGAAGGTGCCGTGCTGCAGGAGGACGAAACTGCCCGTGCGCCCGTCAAGGGTGCCGGTCACCAGCTCGTAGCCGGTGCAGACGCCCGTCTTGTCGGTGAAGTAGGTGATCGCGTACTCGCAGGTGGTGCGCTCCGCCTCCAAGGTCCCGGAGAAGCTGTTGGTGACCGTGGCGCGGGCCAGCTTCGTGCCGTCACCGGCCTCGCCGACGGTGTTCTCGTCCCAGTTGGCAAAGGCGAAGGTGCCGGTGGCGTGCGTGGTCATGCGGTGTCCTTCCGATGGTTCCGGGGGCTCCGCGCGATCCGTGCCGCGCGGGGCGAGGAGTACGTTGCCCGCCGTACCTGACATCTTTTGTCAGGTACGGCGGCACAATGGGAGCCATGCGCGCCGACCGCCTGCTCTCACTGCTCCTGCTGCTCCAGAACCGGGGCCGGATGACCGCGCCGGAGCTCGCCGCGGAGCTGGAGGTGTCGGTCCGTACGGTCTACCGGGACATCGACGCGCTCGGCGCGTCCGGCATCCCGGTCTACGCCGACCGCGGCCCGGCCGGCGGCTACCGGCTGCTCGACGGCTACCGCACCCGGCTGACCGGGCTCACCGGCGACGAGGCCGACTCCCTCTCCCTGGCCGGGATGCCCGGCCCGGCCACCCAGCTGGGCCTGGGCGCCGACCTGGCCACCGCCCAGCTCAAACTGCGGGCCGCGCTCCCGGCGGAGCTGGGGGAGCGGTCCCGGCGCATCCAGGAGCGCTTCCACCTGGACGCGCCCGGCTGGTTCCGCGACGCCGAGGAGGTGCCCCACCTCGGCGCGGTCGCCGAGGCGGTGTGGCGGCCGAGCGTGCTGCGCGTGCACTACCGCCGCTGGCGCGGCGAGGTGCGGCGGGACCTCCATCCGCTTGGCCTCGTCCTCAAGGGCGGCATCTGGTACCTGGTGGCACGCGTGCAGAGCGCAGAGGGGGCGGAGAGCGTCCGCACCTATCGCGTGTCACGGATGCTGGCCGCCGAGGTCGTGGAGGAGACCTTCGCGCGGCCCACCGGGTTCGACCTGGCCTCCTACTGGGAGGAGTCGTCCCGGCGGCTGGAGGAGATGCGCTTCCAGGGCGAGGCGGAACTGCTGCTCACCCCGCGCGGACTGCGGCTGCTCCCGATGAAGTTCGGCGCGGCCGGAGAGGCCGCGGCCGCCGCCGCGGGCCCGCCCGACGCGGACGGCCGGGTGCGGGTGGTGCTGCCCGTGGAGTCGCTGCCCGTCGCGACCCACGACGTGCTGTGGCTGGGCGCGGAGGCCTACGTACTCGGCCCGCCCGAGCTGCGCGAGGCGGTCGCCCGCACCGTCACCGAACTGGCCCAGCGCTACGCCCCGTCGGGCTGAGCGCCCGAGCGTGCTGCCCTCGATCGGCGCCGACCGCGGCTAGCTTCGAGGGGAGGGTCGGAACGGCGGGAGGCCGCGATGGCGGGAGCACGGCGCGAGGCGCCCGAGGACGACGCGGTGCCGACCAGGATCGGCCAGGCCGTGATGCTGCACCGCGGCGGCGACCGGGAGGAGGCGCGCAACCGCCTGGCCGAGCTGTGGCGAGAGCTCCGCGACGGCGGCGACCCCTTCCACCGCTGCGCACTCGCCCACTACATCGCCGACACCCAGGACGACCCGGCCGACGAGCTGATGTGGGACCTGCTGGCGCTCGCCGCGGCCGACCGGATCGCCGGCGCGGACGGCCGCCCCACCGCCACGCGGGTGCGCGCCTTCTACCCCAGCCTCCACCTCAACCTCGCGGCCGACTACGCCAAGCTCGGCCGGCGGGAGGCGGCCCGCGGACAGCTCGCCCTGGCGCGGGCCAGCGCCCGGGGGGCCGGTGACGGCCCGTACGGCGTCGGCGTGCGCGCCGCCATCCACCGGCTCGCGCTGCGGCTGGGCGGGTGAGGACGGGCGCGGCGCGTAGCTACGGGCCGTCAAGGACGCGTCGGAGAACCGGAGCCCCGACGGCGCCTGAGCGCGCCCGCGCCCTCCACCGCGCCGAAGCCCGCGAGCGCGCCCAGCGAGCCGTACACGATCCACGGTCCGGTGTGCACATACGGGCTGGTGCCCCGGGCCAGCGGCACCTCGTAGACCATGGCCGCGCTGGTGTCGGTGCCCATCCGGCCGCCCACCGGCTCGCCGCGCGGCCCGAAGACCGCGCTCACCCCGGACAGGGTCGCGTGCACCATCGGCCGCCAGGTCTCCGCGGAGCGCAGCGCGGCCAGCGAGGCGTGCTGCGCGGGCGCCCAGCTGTGCTGGAAGGTGGAGGTCGCGGACTGCACGACCAGCACCTGCGCCCCGTCCCGCGCCAGATTGCGGCTCATGTCGGGGAACGCCGACTCGAAGCAGACCAGCGGCCCGATCCGAAGCCCGTCCGGGAGCCGCATCACCACCTGCTTCGTGCCCCGCCTGCGGTCCTCGGGCGCCGCCTTGCCCACCGAGGTGACCCAGCCCAGCACCGAACGGGCCGGGATGTACTCGCCGAACGGCACCAGCCGCATCTTGTCGTACCGCTGATCGGTGGGGCCGTGCGGCCCTATCAGCACCGAGCTCTTGTAGATCCCCGGCTGGTCGCTGCGCCGCGCGTCCACGTTGACCAGCAGATCCGCGCCGACCTTCCGGGACAGCGCGCCCAGCCGCCGGCTCAGGTCCGGGCGCGCGGCCAGGTCCTGGCCCACGCTGCTCTCGCCCCAGACGACGAGGTCGAGGTGGCGGCCCGCCAGCCGCCGGGTCAGCTGCTCGCTGCGGTCGAAGCGCGGCCCGGGGACGTTGATCACCCCCGGCTGCACCACGGCGATCCGCACCGTGCCGGCCGGCCTGGGCACCGGCGCCCAGCTCCACACCCCGGCGGTCACCGCGGTGCACGCCGTGAGCCCGGCCAGCGCCACCCGGCGCGCCCCGGCCACCGCGACCAGCAGCGTGAACGAGACGTTGACCAGCACGATCAGGAAGCTGAGCAGCCATACCCCGCCCACCGAGGCCAGCCGCAGCGCGGGCGGCACCTGCCACTGGCTGGCGCCGAGCAGACCCCACGGCCCGCCCAGGTACTGCCAGGACCGCACCAGCTCCGCCAGCAGCCACGCCGCGGGCAGCAGCACCAGGGCCGCGGCCGCCCGGCCCGGACCCGGCCGGCCGTGCAGCAGCCGGTACGTCAGCCAGCCCCAGGGCAGCCACAACAGCCCGAGCAGCGCCGCGAGCACCACGATGAACACATGCAGGCTCGGCATCAGCCAGTGGTGCACCGCGAGCAGGAAGCCCGTCCCGCCCAGCCAGCCGTCCAGGGCCGCCCGCCGGCCGGTGGGGGCCGAGCGGGCCAGCAGGATCCACGGCACCAGGGCCCCGTACGCCAGCCACCACAGCGACGGCTCGGGGAACGCCAGCGCGGGCAGCGCCCCCGCGAGCAGCAGCACGGCGCCGCGGATCCACCGGGAGGCGAGCCCGGAGCGCCACCGGCACTGCCACCGGCTCTGCCACCGGCCGCCGCGGCCGAACGACTTCCGCACGCCGTCCCCCCTCCCGGTGCCCGACCCGCCAGGGCCCGAGGCCCAGTGTGGGACAGGGACACGATCACGAACAGGGCGCGGGTGCGCCGGGGTGCGCCTCATGACGGAGCCGGAAGATCCTGCTCGGCCCAGATGAGCTTGCCGCCCTCGGTGTAGCGGGTGCCCCAGCGGCGGGTCAGCTGGGCGACGAGGAACAGCCCGCGGCCGCCCTCGTCGGTGGTGCGGGCGTGGCGCAGCCGCGGCGAGGTGTTGCTGGCGTCGGCGACCTCGCAGATCAGCACGTCGTGCCGGATCAGGCGCAGCCGGATGGGGCCGGTGCCGTGGCGGATGGCGTTGGTGACCAGCTCGCTGACGATCAGCTCCGTGGTGGGCATCAGCTCCTCCAACCCCCACCCGGCGAGCTGGCGGACCGCCAGGGAGCGCGCGCTGGCGACCACGGCCGGGTCGGTGGGCAGGTCCCAGGAGGCGACATGGCCGGGGCGCAGCGAGTGCGTACGGGCCAGCAGCAGGGCGACGTCGTCGGACGGCGGGCGGGTCAGCAGGGCGTCGACCACCGTGGAGCAGAGGTCCTCCAGGGGCAGTCCGGGCTGGGCGAGGGCGTTGCTCAGGCGGGCCAGGCCGACGTCGATGTCCTGGTCGCAGGTCTCGATCAGGCCGTCGGTGTAGAGGGCGATCAGACTGCCCTCGGGCAGCTCCAGCTCCGCGGACTCGAACGGCAGCGACCCCAGGCCCAGCGGCGGCCCGGCGGGCAGGCTGAGGAAGGTGACCTCGCCGTCCGGGGCCACGACGGCCGGCGCCGGATGCCCGGCCCGGGCCATGGTGCACCGCCGGGTGACCGGGTCGTAGATCGCGTACAGGAAGGTGGCGCCCAGCAGCGCGGCGGCGATGTTCTCCTCGCCCACCCGTTCCTCGCCGAGCCGCATGATCAGGTCGTCGAGGTGGGCCAGCAGCTCCTCGGGCGGCAGGTCCATGTCCGCGAGCGTGTGCACCGCGGTACGCAGCCGGCCCATGCTGGCCGCGGCGTTGATGCCGTGGCCGACCACATCGCCGATGGCCAGGGCCACCCGGGCCCCGGACAGCGGGATCACATCGAACCAGTCGCCGCCCACGCCGTTGCGGATGTCGGTCGGCAGATAGCGCGACGCCACTTCCAGGACCGGGCTGTCGGGCAGGTTGTGCGGCATCAGACTCCGCTGGAGGGCCAGGGCCGCGGTGTGCTCGCGGGTGTAGCGGCGGGCGTTGTCCACGCACAGCGCGGCCCGCGCGACCAGCTCCTCGGCCAGCAGCAGGTCGTCCTCCTCGAACGGGTCCGGGTGGCGGGAGCGGACGAACGACGCCACGCCCAGGATGGTGCCGCGCGCGCGGATCGGCACGACCATCAGGGAGCGCATCCCGAACTCGCGGACCTTCCGGGCCCGGACCGGGTCGTCGCCGGTCCACGCGGTGACGGCGACGTCCATCACCGGGTCCAGCAGGGCCCGTCCGGAGAAGAAACAGGACGCGAAGGGCGAGTCGGGGGAGATGGTGACGGGCTCCCCGGGCGCGGCGACGGACTCGGGGGTGCCCTCGTGGATGGAGGTCTGTCCGGCCCGCCGGAACGCGGGCAGCGTCCGCTGCGCCGGGGGCACCGGCTCCTCGCCGCGCACCACCGACTCCAGCAGGTCGACGGTCACGAAGTCGGCCAGCCGCGGCACCGCGAAGTCGGCCACTTCCTGGGAGGTCCGCATGACGTCCAGGGTGCTGCCGATGTGCGCCCCGGCCTCGTTCAGCAGCGCCAGGCGCTCCCGCGCCCGCCACCGGTCGGTCACGTCCATGCCCATGTAGCACACGCCCACCGGGTGGCCGTCGGAGTTGTCGAGCCGGAAGAACGAGGTCGAGTACGCGTGCTCGCGATACGGATCGGCCATGGTCCAGCCCCGGTACTCGTAGTCGATCACCGGCTTGCCGGTCTCCAGCACCTTGCGCATCTGCGCTTCGAGCGCTTCCGTGTCCAGGCCGGGCAGGGACTCCGCCATCCGGCGGCCCAGCCGCTGATCGCGCGGCACCCCGCCGTAGCGCTCCAGCATGTCGTTCAGCCACACATAGCGCAGATCCGGGCTGAGGACGGCCATGCCGATGGGCGAGCGGACGAGAAATGCCTGGAGCAGCGATCCGCTCAGCGCCCATGAGGGGATCTTGGACAGATCGATCGCGGAGACCAGCCAGCATCCGCTGCCGCTCCACTCGGACGTCCCGGAGAGCCCTTCGATCCCCGAGACCCGCAGGCCGACCTCGACCGGGTGCCCCGAGCGGTGCCGCAGCGTCACCAGACCGCCCCAACTGCCCTGGTCGCGGCACTGCTCCACGATGCTCAGCGCGTTCTGTGCATCCTCGGGCGCCGCCATCAGCTTCGCGGCAGGCTCGTTCAGCACCTCGGCCGCCGGGTAGCCGAGGAGGCGCTCCGTGGCGGCGGTCCACCCGACTACGGTGCCCGCCGCGTCGACCACCGCGGTCGCCGCGTCGGCCATGTCGAACGGGACGTGCGCTTCGGTTGGAACGATTCCCTCGGGGCTGGTCATCGCCCGTCCCATCTGCGGAGAGATTTCCCTTAATACTATGACTCCTGTGCCTCGCCGGAGGTGAGCCTGGCGACGATCAGAGCGAGCAGGATGATGCCGCCGTAGATCGCCTCGATCCAGAACGACGACACCTGGGCGAGGGTGAGCAGGTTCTCCAGCATCCCCAGCAGCAGCGTGCCCAGCAGGGCGCCGAGCAGGGAGCCGCGGCCGCCCCGGAGGCTGATCCCGCCGATCACCGCGGCCGCGAAGACGGTGAAGATCATGCCGCTGCCCTGGTTGGCGTCGACCGCGCCGACCCGTCCGGCGATGACCAGGCCGGCGACGGCCGACAGCGCCCCGCCGACCACGAGCACCGCCCAGCCCACCCGCGCCACGCGGATGCCCGCCGCGCGGGCGGCCGGGGCGTTGCCGCCGACCGCGTACACCGCGCGGCCGAAGCGGTGGTAGCGCAGACAGAATCCGGCCACGGCGAAGCACCCGGCGCTCACCCAGACACAGAGCGGCAGGCCCAGCCAGTTCTCGGAGCCCAGGGCGAAGAACGCGGGCGGGGCGTCGAACAGCGTCCTGCCCGAGACCACGCCGATCAGGACCCCGCGCAGCACGATGTTCATGGCGAGCGTGACGATGAAGCCGTTGAGCCCGAGCCCCACGATCAGGGCGGCGTTGACCGCGCCGACCACCGCCCCGGCCACGGGGATGATCAGCAGACCCAGCCACGTCGGCCAGCGGGTGCCGAAGCCGCCGGAGGCGGCGGGGATCACGACCAGGAAGCCGAGCGCGGGCGCCAGGCCCGCGATGGACTCCAGGGACAGATCCATCCGGCCGCTGATCAGGATCATCGCCTCGGCGAGCACCAGCAGCCCGAGCGCCGACGACGCGCCCAGGATGTTGATCAGGTTCTCCCGCTCCAGGAAGGTGTCGTTGGTCAGCGCGCCGATCACCAGCAGCAGCACCACCGCGGGCAGCAGCGCGAGGTCGCGGACCCGGAACAGCGCGGCGCGGCGGCTCGGGCCGGGCGGGGAAGCGGCCGGGCCGGGCGGCGATGCGGCCGGGTCACCCATGGCCGGCCGTCACCCCC
Organism: Streptomyces sp. NPDC097640; assembly: GCF_040302705.1. Classification (NCBI taxonomy): domain Bacteria; kingdom Bacillati; phylum Actinomycetota; class Actinomycetes; order Kitasatosporales; family Streptomycetaceae; genus Streptomyces; species Streptomyces sp. NPDC097640. The sequence continues at coordinate 161,123 of NZ_JBEOSB010000022.1, read as the reverse complement.
TCGACGGCGGCGAGCAGTTCACCGTCCCGCCAGCCCGCCGGGTACTCGGCCGAGACGAAGCCGTTGAACATGACCAGGACGCGGTCGCAGACGCGCAGGTCCTCGAGCTGGTCGGAGACGATCAGCACCGCGCGCCCCTCGGCCCCGGCCCGGAGCGCCGCCGCCAGCAGGGTGCGCTCGGCCCGTACGTCCACCCCGGCCGTCGGGTCGATGAGCACCAGCACTCTGGGGTCGGTGGCCAGGGCGCGCGCCAGGACCACCTTCTGCTGATTGCCGCCGGACAGCGCGCCGATCGGCTGGGCGGGCCCGGTGGTGCCGATGCCGAGGCCGGCGATCGCCCGCCGGGCCGCGGCGTCCCGCGCCCCGGGCCTGATCAGGCCCAGCGGGCCGAGCCGTCCACCGATGGGCAGGGTTATGTTCTCGGCCACCGACAGCTGCGGGACCAGCCCCTCGTGATGCCGGTCGCGCGGTAGACAGCCGACCCCGGCGGCCAGGGCCGCGGGCACGCTCCCGGTGCGCAGCGGGCGGCCGAAGATCCAAACGCGGCCGCCGGAGGTCCGGTGCAGACCGGCCACCGCGGCCCCCAGCTGATGGCTGCCGGAGCCGGCCAGCCCGGCCAGGCCCACCACCTCACCGGCCCCGACGGTCAGGGAGACGTCGTGGAAGCTCGGACTGCCGAGGTGGTCCAGGCGTACGGCGGCGGGGGCGGGCTGTGCGGGCCGCGGCGGTGCGGTGCGGGGGACCGGCAGACCGCCGGGCTCGCCCGTCATCGCCTCGATCAGCTTTCCCGGGGGCATCGCGCCGACCGGCGCGGTGACGATCCGGCGGGCGTCGCGGAGGACGGTGACGGCCTGGCAGACCTCGTACACCTCCCGCAGGTGGTGGGAGATGTAGAGGAAGGTGACCCCGGCCTCCTGGAGCCGCCGCATATGGGCGAAGAGCCGGCCGGTGGCCCGGCTGTCCAGCTGGGCCGTCGGCTCGTCCAGGACGATGAAGCGGGTGCCGAGCGAGAGCGCACGCGCGATCTCCACCAGCTTGGTCTCCTCGACGCTCAGCCCGCCGGCCCGGGCCGTCTCGTCCACCGGCACGCCCCACTCGTCCAGGAGCGCGCGGGCCTCCCGCCGCATCCGCCGCCGGCTGATCACCCGGGCGCGCGGGGTGACCGGCTGACGCCCCAGGAACAGGTTCTCCGCCACCGACAGCTCGCCGATGGTCGTCGACCGCTGGTAGACGCAGGCCACCCGGCGGCGCCAGGCCGCCCGGTCGGCGACGGCGGGCGCGGGCTCGCCGTCGTAGCGCACGGTGCCGCGCTCCGGCCTCGTCAGCCCGGTGAGGACCGACACCAGCGTCGACTTGCCCGCCCCGTTCCGGCCGACCAGGGCGTGCGACTCGCCCGCCGCGACGGCGATCCCCGCGTCCAGCAGGGCCACCGTGGGCCCGTACCGCTTGGTGATCCCGAGGGCCTCGACGAGCGGCGGCCGGGCGGTGTTCATCGGCGGTTGCCCCACAGCGCCGGGTCGTCGACGTTGTGCCGGGTCACCAGTGGCGCGGGGAGCTGGTCCTGGAGGATGCCCCCGGGCAGCTCGACGACGGTGCTGCCGTGGTCGGTGCGGCCGGTGTGGAAGGTCTTTCCGGCCATCGCCCGCTTGATGTAGTACATGGCGTACTTCGCGTACAGGTCGGCGGGCTGGGAGACGGTGGCGTCGATGAGGCCCCGGCGGATCGCGGTCAGCTCCTGCGGGATGCCGTCGTTCGACACGATGGTGATGTGGCGGGGGCTGCCCGCGCGGACCAGCGCGTTGTGGCGCTGGAGGGTTCGCAGGGTGGGCGCCAGATACACCCCGCCGGCCTGGAGATAGATGCCCTTGATGCCGGGGTTGGCGGTGTACAGGGCCTCAAGGCCGGCCGCGGCCTTGTCCGCCTGCCACCGGGCGGGGATGTTCAGCACCTTGATCGCCGGGTAGCGCCGCGCCATGCACCCGGAGAAGGAGGACGTGCGGTCCCGGCCGTTGACCGAGGCCAGATCGCCCTGGATCTGTACCACCTTGCCGGTCTTCACGGCCCGGCCCAGGACCTGGCAGGCCTTGCGGCCGTACGCCCGGTTGTCGGCCCTGACCACCATCGCCACCTTGCCGCTCCGCGGGGCCACGTCGACCGCGACCACCGGGACGTGTGCGCGCTGGGCGGCCCGCAGGCCCGGGACGATGGCGGCGGAGTCGATGGGCGAGACGACCAAGCCCTTCACGCCCTCGGACAGCAGCGTCTGGACGTCGGTGATCTGTTGGCCCGCGTCGCCGTTGGAGTTCACGGTGGGGAGCACACGGACGCCCTGGGCCGCGGCCTGCCGGGGGATGTCCTGGTTGTACGCCTGCCAGAACGGCGAGGTCAGGAACGGGACGACCACACCGACCCGGCCGCCGCCCCGACCACCGGCCGGCCGCCCGCCACAGCCCGCGGCGGCCGACCCCAGGGCCAGGGCGAGGACCGTGGCGACGGCGGCCGCGCGGTGGCGCGTAGCGCTCATGCGGTTCTCCAGACCCCGCCGTCCGGGTAGGCATACGCGCGCAGCGACTCGGGCCGCAGGGTGGAGCTGAACCCGGGGGCGGAGGGGGCCGTGTACCGCCCCCGGGCGATCACCGCGGGATCGGTGAAGTGCTCGTGCAAATGGTCGACGTATTCGACGGTCCGGTCCGCGAGCGTTCCGGAGACCGCCACATAGTCGAAGGCGGCCAGGTGCCGCACCAGCTCGCAGAGCCCGACGCCGCCCGCGTGCGGGCACACCGGGACCCCGAAATCCGCGGCGAGCAGCAGGATCGACAGCAGCTCCGGGATCCCGCCGACGCGGCAGGCGTCCAGCTGGACAACGTCCAGGGACTGCGCCTGGAGGAGCTGTTTGAAGACCACCCGGTTGGCCGTGTGCTCACCCGCAGCAACCTTCACAGGTGCAACGGCACGCCGGATCGCGGCGAGGCCCAGGATCTCGTCGGGGGAGGTGGGCTCCTCGATCCAGTACGGGTCGAACCCGGCCAGCGCGCGGGTCCACTCGACCGCCTCGCCCAGCTCCCACCGCTGGTTGGCGTCCAGGGCGATCCGCACCGCCGGGCCGACCACCTCGCGGGCGATCCGGCAGCGCCGGATGTCGTCCTCCAGATCGGCCCCGACCTTCAGCTTGATCTGGGTGAAGCCGTTGGCGACGGCCCGGCGGGCGGCCGAGGCGACATGGGCGTCGGAGTTGCCGAGCCAGCCGGGGGAGGCGGCGTAGGCCGGATAGCCCTCGGCCCGCAGCCGGGCCTCGCGCTCCGCCCTGCCGGGCTCCGCGCGGCGCAGGATCAGCAGCGCCTCGTCGGGGGGCAGCGCGTCGGCGAGGTAGCGGAGGTCCGCGACGGCCACCAGCTCCTCGGGGGTGAGGTCGGCCAGCAGCTTCCACAGCGGCTTCCCCTGCCGCTTGGCGTACAGGTCCCACAGGGCGTTCACCACGGCGCCGAGGGCCATGTGGGTGACGCCCTTCTCCGGGCCCAGCCAGCGCAGCTGGCTGTCGCCCGCCAGTGCGCGGTAGCGGGTGTCCAGGCCAGCCGGGGTTTCGTCGAGCTCGGTCCCGGCCAGGTGCGGGCGCAGGGCGTCGATCGCCGCGACCGCCACCTCGTTGCCCCGGCCGATGGTGAAGCAGAAGCCGTGGCCCTCCAGCCCGTCCGGGGCGTCGGTGCGGATGGTCAGATAGGCGGCCGAGTAGTCGGGGTCGGGGTTCATGGCGTCCGAGCCCCAGCCCCACCGCGAGGTGGGGAAGCGGATGTCGTGCGTGTCGACGGCCGTGATACGCGCCTTCGTCAACTGCTGCGTCATGGCTGATCACGCACCCGTCGCTCGTGCCCTCGGCCGGAGCCTCCCGGACGGCTTGGATCGCACCAAGAAACTCCACATAGAGCATAAGCCGCACAAAAGGCACATTCCGTAGAGTCGGGTGCTCTTTGTTGCGGAACTATTGACAACGCTTCCGTGGCCAGCCGAATATCTGCCCGTGAACTTGTCAGACAGCCAGACAGGCCAGGCAGTCCCGTCGGTCCCCCGTCGTGTGAGCGCCATGGAAGCGGTGCTCGCGCACCTTCGCCGCGCCATTGAGCAGGGTGAATACGCGGTCGGGGACAAGCTTCCGTCCGAGGCGGAACTCTGCCGCCGGCTGGAGGTGAGCCGACCGGTGCTCCGGGAGGCGCTCCGGGCCCTTCAGACGATGGGGCTCACCGCCTCGCGTACCGGCAAGGGTACGTTCGTCATCTCGAACGGCCCGGTGGAGGACCCCACCTTCGGCGACTACACGGCGAGCGACCTGCTCGAGGTGCGTCGGCACATCGAGATCCCGGTCGCCGGGTACGCGGCCGTCCGGCGCACCGCCGAGGACCTGGACCACCTGAGCCATCTGCTGGAGCGGATGGAGCGGGAGACCGACACCACCGCCTGGGTGGCAATGGACACACTTTTCCATCTGACCATTGCCCAGGCGGCCCGGAATCCTGTATTCCGCAAGGTGATCGAGGAGATCCGCGACGCCCTGGCACGGCAGTCCGCGTTCCTCAACGAGCTCGGTGGCCGGCGGGAGCAGGCGAACCGGGAACACCGGGCGATCGTCGAGGCGCTGTCCGACGGTTCTGAGCCCGACGCGACGGCGGCGATGTCACATCACCTCCAGCGCGTCGAAACAACCCTCACCTCCATCGTGCGACCAGGCTCCGAGGCCGGGCGCGCGACAGGAGACATGCAATCCCCAATGGAAGGCCAGCAGGAGTGAGCGAGCAGTCCCTCCGGCAGGATGAACGCCGTCAAGAGCCCCACCCGAAGACGCAGTCCCCCGCGCATGTCGACGCGGGGGACGCCGGGTACAGCAAGTCCCTCAAGGCCCGGCACGTCAACATGATCGCCATCGGTGGCGCCATCGGCACCGGGCTCTTCCTCGGAGCCGGAGGCCGGCTCCACGACGCCGGACCCTCGCTGTTCATCGCCTACGCGGTCTGCGGCGTCTTCGCCTTCCTGGTGGTGCGGGCCCTGGGCGAGCTGGTGCTGCACCGCCCCTCCTCGGGCGCCTTCGTCTCGTACGCCCGTGAGTTCCTCGGAGAGAAGGGTGCCTTCGTCGCCGGCTGGATGTACTTCCTGAACTGGGCCACCACCGGTATCGCCGACATCACGGCGGTCGCGACCTACACCCACTACTGGGGCATGTTCACCGACATCCCGCAGTGGGTGATCGCCCTGATCGCGCTCGCCGTCGTGCTGGCGGTGAACCTCATCTCGGTCAAGTTCTTCGGCGAGATGGAGTTCTGGTTCGCGATCATCAAGGTCGGCGCGCTCGTCACCTTCATGGCGATCGGCATCTTCCTGCTGGTCACCCGCCACCCGATCGACGGCAACACCCCCGGCCCCGGGATGATCTTCGACCACGGTGGCGTCTTCCCGCACGGGGTGCTCCCGATGCTCCTGGTCGTCCAGGGTGTCGTCTTCGCCTACGCGTCCGTGGAGCTGGTCGGCGTGGCGGCGGGGGAGACCGAGAACCCCGAGAAGATCATGCCCAAGGCGATCAACTCCATCATGTGGCGCGTCGCCCTCTTCTACGTCGGCTCCGTGGTGCTGCTCTCCATGCTGATGCCGTACACCTCCTACGCGGACGGCCAGAGCCCGTTCGTGACCGTGCTGTCCAACATCGGCGTGCCCTCGGCGGGCGCGGTGATGAACCTGGTCGTGCTCACCGCCGCGATGTCCAGCCTCAACTCCGGGCTCTACTCCACCGGCCGCATCCTGCGCTCGATGGCCAAGTCCGGCTCCGCGCCCAAGTTCACCGGCGTCATGAGCCGCACCCACGTCCCCTACGGCGGGATCCTGCTCACCGCCTTCTTCTGTGTGCTGGGCGTCGTCCTGAACTACGCGGCGCCGAGCAAGGCCTTCGAGATCGTGCTCAACTTCGCGGCGATCGGCATCCTCTCCACCTGGGCCATGATCATGCTGTGCCACCTGGTCTTCTGGCGGAAGGCCAAGGCCGGTCTGGTCCGGCGACCCGGCTACCGGCTCCCCGGATCGCCGTTCACCGAGATCATCACCATCGCCTTCCTCACCTCCGTCCTGGTCCTGATGTGGGCCGACGGCGGACCCAGCCGGCTGACCGTCATGGCGCTCCCCGCGATCGTGCTGGCGCTGGTCCTCGGCTGGTACGCGGTACGCGGCCGGGTGAGCGGCCGGCGATGACCGCGACCGACCGCGACAACACCCCCACCACCCTGAACAACCTGAACACCTCTCCGGACGCCCTCCCCGTGAACACCTCCCCCCACACGTATCCCGACGGCCACCGTCCGCTGCCCGCCGAGGCGCCCGAGATCCGCGAGCCGCGCCATGTGCCGCTCGTCCAGGTGATACGCGGCGGGCTCATCGAAGGCGTCCACCACGGGTCGGCCGTGGTGCTGGCCGCCGACGGCCAGGTGCTCCTCCAGGCCGGCGACCCCGACGTCGCGTTCTACCCCCGCTCGGCGCTCAAGCCCGTCCAGGCCGTCGCCCTGGTGCGCGCCGGGCTGCGGCTGGACGGCGAGCTGCTGGCGCTCACCGCGGCCAGCCACTCCGGCCAGCAGCGCCACCTGGCCGGGGCCCGGCGCATCCTCGCGCACGGCCCGATCTCCGAGAACCTGCTGCGCAACGTCCCCGACCTGCCCTACGGCGCCCCCGAGCGTGAGGCGTGGCTGCGCGCCGGGCACGGCCCCTCCCGGCTCGCCCAGAACTGCTCGGGCAAGCACGCCGCGATGCTGCTCACCGCCCAGCTGCGCGGCTGGCCCCTGGAGGGCTATCTCGACCCGGCGCACCCGCTTCAGCAGCTGATCGCCGAGACCGTCGAGGACCTGACCGGCCAGCGTGTCGCCCAGGTGACGGTCGACGGATGCGGCGCCCCGCTGTTCGCCGTCTCGCCGCGCGGGCTGGCCCGCGCCCTCGCGCGGATCGCCGCCGCCCCGGCGGACACCCCCGAGGGCCGGGTCGCGGCCGCCATGCGCGAACACCCCGAGATGGTCGCCGGGACCGGGCGGGACGTCGCCCGGCTGATGCGAGCGGTGCCCGGCCTCGTGGCCAAGGACGGCTTCGAGGGCGTCCAGGTGGCCGCGCTGCCCGACGGGCGGGCGCTCGCCGTGAAGATCGCCGACGGGGCGGACCGCGCCCGGATGCCGGTGACCGCCGCCGCCCTCGCCCACCTGGGCGTCGACCCCGGGCTGCTCGCCGAGTTCGCCGAGGCCCCGGTGCTCGGCGGCGGCCGGCCCGTCGGTAGCCTGCGCGCGGTGGACTTGTTTTCACGGCGGCTCGCCTCCGGGGCGCCTTAGACCCTGTCGACGGTCGACTGTGCTCGGCTGCTCGTTCCTCGCAGCCTGTGCGCGCTCTCCCTTTCGACAGGGTCGCGCCCCTTCGGCTCGCTCGCCGGACTTGCTCCGCCCCACGTCACCCCCCACCCTCAACCCTCACCCCGCCTCACCAAGGGACACCGCACACCGATGACTGCCACCGGCTTTCGCCGAGAACACGACCTCCTGGGCGACCGTGACGTGCCGGCCGACGCGTACTGGGGCATCCACACCCTGCGCGCCACCGAGAACTTCCCCATCACCGGCACCACCATCGCGGCCTACCCGCACCTGATCGGCGCGCTGGCCGCCGTCAAGGAGGCCGCGGCCCGGGCCAACCAGGACCTCGGGCTGCTCGAGGCCCGCAAGGCCGACGCCATCGCGGCCGCCTGCCAGGAGATCCGGGAAGGCCGGCTGCACGACCAGTTCGTGGTCGACGTGATCCAGGGCGGCGCGGGGACCTCGACCAACATGAACGCCAACGAGGTGATAGCCAACCGGGCGCTGGAGCTTCTCGGCCACGCCAAGGGCGACTACACCGAGATCCACCCCAACGAGGACGTCAACCTCAGCCAGTCCACCAACGACGCCTACCCGACCGCGGTCAAGGTCTCCACCATCCTCGCCGTGCAGGGGCTGCTCGCCGCGATGGAGATCCTGCGCCAGGCGTTCGCCGACAAGGCCGAGGAGTTCCGCGACATCCTGAAGATGGGGCGCACCCAGCTTCAGGACGCGGTGCCGATGACCCTGGGCCAGGAGTTCTCGGCGTACGCGGTGATGCTGGAGGAGGACCAGAGCCGGCTGCTGGAGGCCCAGAGCCTCGTACACGAGATCAACCTCGGCGCCACCGCGATCGGCACCGGCCTCAACGCCCCCGCCGGCTACGCCGAGGCCGTGCGCCACCACCTCGCCGACATCACCGGCCTGCCGGTGGTCACCGCCGCCAACCTGGTCGAGGCCACGCAGGACTGCGGAGCGTTCGTCCATCTGTCCGGCGTCCTCAAGCGCATCGCCGTCAAGCTCTCCAAGAGCTGCAACGACCTGCGGCTGCTCTCCTCCGGCCCGCGCGCCGGGCTGAACGAGATCAACCTGCCGCCGGTCCAGGCCGGTTCCAGCATCATGCCCGGCAAGGTCAACCCGGTCATTCCCGAGGTGGTCAACCAGGTGGCCTTCGAGGTGATCGGCAACGACGTCACCATCACCATGGCCGCGGAGGCCGGGCAGCTCCAGCTCAACGCCTTCGAGCCGATCATCCTGCACTCCCTGTCGGAGAGCATCACGCACCTGCGCGCGGCCTGCCTGACGCTCGCCGAGCGCTGTGTCTCCGGCATCACCGCGAACGCCGAGCACCTGCGGGCGACGGTCGAGAACTCCATCGGCCTGGTCACCGCGCTCAACCCGCACATCGGCTACAGCGCGGCCACGACGATCGCGCAGGAGGCGCTGGCCACGGGGCGTGGCGTGGCCGAACTGGTCCTGGAGAAGGGGCTGCTGCCGGCGGACCGGCTCGCGGCGGTGCTCCGGCCGGAGGAGATCGCCGGCCGCGGCTGATCCGGCCCGGAGCCCGGTCCGCAATCTCCCCCGGCTACCGCTGGGCGGTGCCCCCCGACAGGCTAGATATCGGCGTCGCGGAGGCGCGCCACGCCCGGTGCGGCGCTGAAGGGGAGCAGGTCCTGGAGGCGTTCCGGGTGGCGTACGTCGACGTGGAGCCGGTCGGCGATGCGGTAGGGGCGGTGCGCGAGCACCGCCCCGAAGCTGCGGCGCAGCCGGGACATGGCCGCGCGCACGGTCACCGTCCGCGTCGGGTCGCCGAAGAGGTCGTCGGCCAGCTGCGCCGCCGTCCGCCCCTCGGGGGACGCGGCGAGAACCAGCAGCATCTCGGCGTGGCGCGCGCTGAGCTGGTGGGTCCAGGTGCCCGAGGGCCCCGAGAAGGTCAGCGACCACTCGTGCGGACGGCGGACGTCCAGCACCAGCCGGCCCGCGCCGCCCGGCCCGTACGCCCCGCCGGGCTCGTCCGGACCGTCGGGCTCGGAGCCGAGCACCCGCAGCAGATGCCCGCCCGGCAGCGGTTCCACCGTGCACGCCCCGAGCGCGGGCAGCCACACCGGCCCGTCGTGCAGCGCCTTGGGCAGCAGCAGCCGCCGGTCCCGCGGGGTGACGCCGGTGACCCCGGCGATCCAGCCGTGCGGGTCGACCACGGCCGCCTTGCCGTGGATCCGTGCGAGCACCGGGGCCGCGACGGCGCGCAGCCGGTCCAGCTCCCAGCTGTGGGCCAGATGCAGCTCGCCTTCCGCCCACCGGGCCGTCGCGGTGACCAGGGACAGCACGGTCGGGTGGGCGCTGGCGGCCGGGCCGCTGATGTCCACGATGCCCAGCAGCCGTCCGTCCCGGGGGTCGTGGACCGGGGCCGCGGCGCAGCTCCAGGTGTGGAAGGCGCGTACGAAGTGCTCGGAGGAGTGCACCCGGACGGGCGCCCGGACGGCCAGCGCGGTGCCGATGCCGCTGGTGCCGGCGACGTCCTCGGCCCAGTGGGCGCCCTCGGTGAGCGCGATGCCGTCGGCGTGTCTGCGCACCCCGCGGTGGCCGTCGATCCACAGCACCCGGCCGTCGGCATCGGTGATGATCATGATGTGTCCCGCCGCCTCCGCCGCCTCCAGCAGACCGGTGTGCAGGGTGGGCAGCACCTCGACCAGCCGGGTCTGGCGCCGGCGCCGCTCCAGCTCCTCGATGCCCAGCAGCCGCGGGGCGCTGCCGCGCTCCGGGTCCAGGCCCAGGCGCAGCATGCGGTCCCAGGACTGTCCGATCACCGGGCGCGCGGGCAGCGGAAGCCGGCCCCGGCTCAGGGCGGCCTCGCGCATGACGGCCATGAGTCGGGCCGATTCGGCGGGGCTCAGGCCGGCCAGCGGGCCGGCGCCGAGCGAGGCTTGAGTTCGCATGGAGATGCGGCCTTCCGTTTTTTGGGTGCCACGCGCCCCGGGCCGAACCGGCTTTGTTTCCTTGGCGATTGTAACGACCCAGGTCGTAAGGGCCGACCTCATTCGGAGGGACCAGGCAGGCCCTGCTCGGCCCAGATGGTCTTGCCGGTCGGACCGTGCCGGGTACCCCAGCGCCCCGTGAGCTGGGCCACCAGCAGCAGCCCCCGGCCGCCCTCGTCGAACACCCGCGCCCGGCGCAGATGCGGGGCGGTGTCGCTGCCGTCGGAGACCTCGCAGATGAGGCTGCGGTCGTGGATCAGGCGCAGCTGGATGGGGCCCTGGGCGTGCCGGATGGCGTTGGTGACCAGTTCGCTGACCACCAGTTCGGTGGTGAAGACCACCTCGTCCAGGCCCCAGGCCAGCAGCTGGTCGGTGGCGTACTTCCGGGCCCGGGCCACCACGGCCGGATCGGAGGGCAGATCCCAGGTGGCCACCTGGCTCGCGTCCAGCGCCCGGGTACGGGCCATCAGCAGGGCCACATCGTCGGCGGGGCGGCCGGGGACCAGCGTGCTGAGCACCGTGCCGCACAGCTCGTCCAGGGACTCGGCGGGCCGGGTGAGCAGCGCGCGCAGCGCCTCCGCCGCCTTGTCCACATCGCGGTCGGGGGCCTGGATCAGGCCGTTGGTGTAGAGGGACAGGACGCTGCCCTCCGCCAGCTCCACCTCGCGGGACTCGAAGGGCAGGCTGCCCAGGCCCAGCGGCGGCCCGCTGGGCAGGTCCAGGTATGCCGCGGTGCCGTCGGGCCGGGTCAGCACGGGCTGCGGATGGCCGGCGCGGGCGAGCGAGCAGCGCCGCGAGACCGGGTCGTACACCGCGTACAGGCAGGTGGCGCCGGTGACCCCGGTGACATCGCCGCCCGGCTCGCCCCCCGCCTCGGCGGACACCCGGGTGACGAGGTCGTCGAGATGGGTGAGCAGCTCGTCCGGGGGCAGATCGACATCGGCCAGCGTGCGCACCGCCGTACGCAGCCGGCCCATGGCGGCGGATGCCTGGACGCCATGGCCGACCACATCGCCCACCACCAGCGCCACCCGGGCGCTGGACAGCGGGATCACATCGAACCAGTCGCCCCCGATCCCCGCCAGCGACCCGGCCGGCAGATAGCGGAAGGCGGTCTCGACCGCGGCGTGGCGCGGCAGGCTCCGCGGCAGCAGGCTGCGCTGAAGGGCCAGGGCGGCCTCGCGCTGGCGGGTGTAGCGGTGGGCGTTGTCGATGCACACCGCGGCCCTGGCCGTGATCTCCTCGGCGAAGAGCAGATCGTCCTCCCCGAACGGCTCCGGGCTCCGGTGGCGGGCGAAGGCGGCGACGCCCAGCGTCGCCCCGCGGGCGCGCAGGGGGACCGCGATCGTGGAGTGGAAGCCGAATTCACGCAGCCGCGCGGCCCGTGCGGGGTCGTCCTCCTCCCACCGGGCGACGGCCTCGGGTGTCACCTCGAGCAGCACCCCGCGCCCCGCGGCCAGGCACTCGGCCGCGGGCGTGTGCTCCGGGTAGACGGCCAGCTTCCCGAGCTCGATCACCATGTCCGGCCTGCCTTCGAGCGCCGACTGCGCGGCGACGCGGCGCAGTACGACGGTGCCGGGCACCGGGCCGGGGGGCGGCCCGTCGCCACCGGGGTGGATCGAGGGGAGCAGATCCACCACCGCGAAGTCCGCGAAGCCCGGGGCGGCCACATCGGTCAGCTCCTGCGCGGTGCGCGCGACGTCCAGGGTGGTGCCGATCCGCACACCGGCCTCGTTGAGCAGCGCCAGCCGCCGCTGCGCCTCGTACCGCACGGTGACGTCGTGGCCCGACAGGACCACGCCCAGCACTCGGCCGTCGGCGCCGCGCACCGGGGCCAGCAGGGTCGTCCAGGCCGCGTTGCCGCGCGACGGCAGCAGGCTCAGCCTCTGCGGCAGGCCCGTCTCCAGCGCCTCGCGCATCTGCCGCTCGATCTCGGCGCCGCGCCCGTCGGCCACGATCTCCGACATGCGCAGTCCGCGCATCTGGTCCTGGCCGAGCCCGAGCACGCGCTCCATGTCCGCGTTCGCCCAGCGCAGCAGCAGCCGGCGGTCGAAGACCGCCGTCGTGCAAGGACCCTGCGCGAACGCGGCCCTGATCAGCCCGTCGTCGTCGGTGGCCGGCTCCGTACGGTCCAGCGGGGAGACCACCAGCCACTCGGCGCCGCCGTCGGCCGTCGTCCTGTGGTGCGCCAGCAGGCCGACCCGCAGCGCACTGCCATCGTGGCGGAGCAGCGTCAGCTTCCCGCTCCACCTGCCCAGCCGCTCCAGGGAACCGGGCAGGTCCGCGGCCGCCCCGTCGGCGAGCAGCAGGGCGGCGGGCCTGCCCACCACCGCCGCGCTCGGGTGGCCGAGGAGCCTGCGGGCCCCCTCGCTCCACCCCGTGACGATGCCACGCTCGTCGACGGTGGCTCGGGCCGTGGCCGCCTCGTCAAAGAGGTCGGCCGACCGGACGGGCCGATCCCGTGTGGAATCCGGTCGCCTCATGGTCGTTCATCCCACGCTGCCTGGTACATCCGGGCCGGATACATCCGGCCGAGGTCGTGAGAGCAGGCACGCCGCTACCTGACCGCGTGTTCAAGTATGCATCGGCTGCTCATCCGGCCATCTGCCCATCCACCGCTCTCTCCAGTGAATACCCGCTCGGAGGAAAAACCGACCGTCGGCCCTCAGGGGGCGACCGGAAACTCGTACACCAGCTGATAGCGCCCGGCCGTGACCACGATGTCGGCGGTCTCCACCGCCCGGTCACCGCTGTAGTACGTGCGCTCCAGGGCCTCGACCACCGAGCCCGCCGCGATCTCCAGCAGCCCGGCCTCCTCCGCCGAGGCCGTGCGCGCCACCACCGCCTCCACCGCCCGGTCCACCGGCATCCCGATATACGCCATCCGCGCCACGACCCCCCGCCCGGCCAGCGGACCCGCCTCCGGGAGCACGACCGGCGTCCCACCGGTCAGCTCCAGCGGCTCCCAGCTGGTGGAGACCATGCTGCGGGCGCTGTCCGTCCAGAACACATACGCGCTGCGCACCACCTGCGCGCCCGCCGCGAGACCCAGCCGCTCCGCGATCCCCGGCGGCGCGGCCACCGTGGTGGAGCTGCACTCGCGCCGCCCCGCGCCGTGGTCCGGCAGGTCCAGCACATACGGAGCGCCGCTGAGCCTCCCGTCGTGCCAGGAACGCACCATCCGCCGCAGCGCCGCGGGCTCGCGTACGTACACCCCGCTGCCGGCGCGCCCGTAGACCAGGCCCTCGGCCATCAGCACCCGCACCGCGGCCACCGCCACATTGGGTCCGACGCCGTACTCCTCGGCGAGGCGGGCGCGGGAGGGCAGCCGCTCCCCGGCGGGCAGCAGGCCGTCCTCGATCTGGCGGCGCAGATCCCGGGCCACACGAAGGTAGGCGGGTGGTTCGGTCATCGCGGTTCTTCCGTCTCCTCCGGGCTCGGGCGGGCCGGTGTGACGGACCACACAGCCGCCGACCTGATGCACCAGGTGCGGCCGCGCGGCGGCCGACACAACGCCGAAAGCCTGGGCCGTCGCGCCATTCCCGGCGGCCGGGAAATCTGATGCATCAGATTAGCGCGCGTTCTCCCGGGGTTTTCCCGACGGGCCCCAAGTCAGCATTTGAGATTGCCCAAGCGGGCGTTTGACGCGGCGGTGTGCCGACCGCAAAATTCCCTGGCCTGCCGCCTTTCATCAACAGCCCCTGAAATGTGACATCTTTATGAACGATTCCGCCGCACCGCCGCCGGGGCCCGCCCGCGCCACGGCCGACGCCGTGGTGCTCGGGGCCGGCCCGCGCGGTGTCTCGGTGCTGGAACGGCTGGTGGCGCGGGCCCCGGTGACCGGCCCCGCGCTGCGGGTGACGCTGGTCGACCCGTATCCGCCCGGCGCAGGACGGGTGTGGTGGCGCGGCCAGCCGCCGCAACTCCTGATGAACACCATGGTCGCCGACAACACCGTCTTCCCCGATGGATCGGTGCGTCTCGACGCGCCCGTCGCCACCGGGCCGACGTTCTCCGAATGGCTCCGGGACATCGCCGCGCGGGGCCATCTGGATTCCGCCGCCGCGGAATTCGCCGCGCATGCGGATGACCGCGACTACGCGCCCCGCCGGGTCTACGGCAGCTATCTCATGGACGCCCTGGAGCGGATACGCGCCCTCGGCGGGGACCGGGTGCGGATCGAGGTCCGCACGGCCGCGGCGCGGAGCGTGACCCCGGTGCCGGGCCCGTCGAAATCCGGGAATTCCGGGGCCTCTTCGGGTTCCGCGGGCTCCTCCGGCGGCGGTTACGACATCGCGCTCGACGACGGCACCCGGATCACCGCGCGCGCCGCCGTGCTGGCCACCGGCCACCTCGAGGCGCCGTATCCGGCCCCCGAGGGCCCGTCGCCCGAGGTGCTCCGGCTGCCCGGCGGCCACCCCGCCGACTACGCCCTCGACTCCATCGCCCCCGGCGCCGAGGTGCTGCTGCGCGGCGGCGGCCTCAACGCCTTTGACGTGCTGGCCCTGCTGACCCTGGGCCGCGGCGGCCGCTTCGACGAACACGGCTACACCCCCAGCGGCCGCGAACCCCACATCTGGATCACCACCCGGCGCGGTGTCCCCTTCCACGCCCGCGTGGACACCCCCGGCGTCCGGGTCCCCAGCGCCTTCCTCACCCCCGAGCGGGTCGCCGCCCTCGCCGCCCGCGAGCGCCTCGACTTCCACGCCGACGTCGTGCCCTGGCTGACCGCCGACCTCGAACTCGCCTGGTACGACCGGGTGCTGACGCTCCACGCCGACGCCCTGCCCGACCCCGACGCGCTGCGCCACGGCCTGACCGCCCTGCCGCCGGGCCCGGACCGCGGCCACGTGCTGCGCGCCGCCGTGCCCGAGCCGCTGCGCCTGGACCTGGACGCGATCGCCGAACCGCTGCGCGGCCGCCACTTCGCCGACCCCGCGGAGCTGAACGCCTGGTGGGCCGGGCACCTGGACGCCGACCTGGCCGCCGCCACCGATCCCCGGCTGCCGCCCAGGGCCGCCCTCGCCGTCGCCGTACGCCAGGCGCGCCCCGCCCTGCGCACCCTGATCACCGCCGGAAACCTCAGCGGCGAGTCCTACCGGCGCGATGTGCTCGGCTGGTTCAACGGCTTCGCCAACTTCGTCTCCGGCGGCCCGCCCGCGCTGCGCGTCCGCCAGCTGCGCGCGCTGCTCGCGGCGGGCGTGGTCGCCCTGCTCGGCCCGGTCCGCCCGGGCACCCGCGCGGCCTCCGCGGTCGTCGAGGACCTCACCGTACGGCCCGACGCGGTGATCGACGCCTGGCTGCCGGGCACCGACGTCGGCGCCGACGGGCCCGGACTCGTCCGCCGCCTGATCGCGGACGGCCTCGGCCGGGCCCACCGGCTGCCCGCGGCCGCGCCCGGCGCCGCGCCGCTGCCCACCGGCGCGCTCGACGTCCGCGCCCGCGACGGCCGGATACGGCGCCCCGACGGCACCGTGCACCACGCGCTGTTCGCCGTCGGCGTGCCGCTGGAGGGGGTCCGCTGGACCACCGCCATCGGCGCCCGCCCCGGCACCGACGCCGACTTCTTCCACGAGACCGACCGCGTCGCACGGGAGCTGCTGCGCGGCCTCACCCCGCCCCCGCCCGCTCCCGCTCCCGCGGACGTCGGCGCGAGTGGCACCGCACGCCGAGGCCGCGCACCCGCCGGATACCCCCAGATCGAGGAGAGCCAGCCGTGACCCGCGCAGCCGCAGCCGTCCCCGCCGCCCACCCCGGCCGCTGGCAGGAGTGGGGCCTGGCCCCGGGGTCGGCCACCGCCGCGGCCGACCCCGCCTATCTCGACCTGGCGGGCGACGCCGCCGAACAGGGCCGGCAGCACGGGCGCGCCGCCCGGGACGCGATCGCCGCCAACATCGCCGCCGTACGCCGCGACATCGCCGAGCTGTGCGCCGACGAGGCGTCCGTCGCCCGCTACCGCCAGTGCCTGGAGGCCAACGCCGAGTTTGTCCGCCACACCGACCCCGAGCAGTGGGCCGAGCTGCTCGGCATCGCCGAGGGCGCCGACGTCCCGCTCGACGACATCCTCGCCCTCAACCTGCCCGCCCACATGGTGCTGCGCTGGGTCCTCCAGGAGTGCAGCCAGCTGGTGGCCGCAGGGGACCGCGCCGCGGCCGGCCACACGCTGCTCGCCAAGACCCGTGACATGGCCGGCCACTTCGTCGAACACGTCGTGCTGCGCCGCCGCTACCCCGACGGGCGGCGGCTGGTCGAGGTCACCGTGGCGGGCAGCGTGCTGTGGCCGGGCAGCGGCGTCAACGACTCGGGGCTCGCGATGTCCACCTCCGGCGTGTGGAGCGAGCGCACGAACGTCGACTGGCGGGCCTCGGCCACCGGATGGATCCTCATCAACTCCCATGACCTGCTGCGCCGGGCCCGCACCGCCGAGGAGTTCGCCGGCCTGCTGCGCGATCAGCCCAGGCTCAGCGGACTCAACATCGCGCTCGCCGACCCGCGGAGCCGGCTCGCGCTGGAGGCCACCGCCACCGGGGTGACGGTGCGCGACGACGCGGACCACCATGTGCTCACCAACCACTACGTGTGTCCGGTCACCGCCCCGCTCGCGCCCGGCCCGGACGAGAACTCCTCCTCGTACCACCGCGCCGACACCGCGGGCCGGGCCCTGGACGCCGCCCGCGGGCTGACCCCCGGCGCCCTGGCCGAGCTGCTCGCCGACCACGACGGCTATCCGCAGGACTCGCTGTGCCGCCACCAGATCGACGGGGCCGGGTCCGAGACCACCTACGCGTCGATCGCGGTGCTGCCCGACCGCGCCTTCTATGTGACCCTCGGCAACCCCTGCGCCTCCGACCGCGCGGTCTTCGCACACCAGGAGGCCGCGATATGAACGCCGCCGTACCGCACCCGCCCACCCCGAGCCCGTCCATCCCGGACCTGTCCGCACCGCACCCGTGGCGCCTCACCCGGCGCGGTGCGCTCGGCCTCGGCGCCGGGCTCGCACTCACCCCCGCCCTGGCCGGCTGTCTGCCCGGCGACACCCCGCGCGGCCGGGCCGGCGCCTCGCGCGTCACCATCGGTCTGTCGGCGGCCGTCACCACCCTCGACCCGATGAACACCACCTCGGTGGGCACCGATCTGTCCGTGCTCTCCAGCGTGTACTCCTCGCTGGTCACCCGACGCCCCGACCTCACCATCGGCCCGGACGCCGCCACCTCCTGGCGGCGCGCCGAACCCACCCGCTGGCGGTTCACGCTCCACCGGAAGGCCACCTTCGCCGACGGCAGCCCGCTGGACGCCGACGTGGTGGTCTGGAACGTCGAGCGGCTGCTCGACGCCGCCAACGCGCTGCGGATGACCTCCAACTTCCCCAGCCTGAAGGCGGCGCGCAAGGTCGACCGGCACACCGTCGACCTCATCACCGCCACCCCGGACGCCGACCTGCTCGGCGCGCTCTCGTTCCTCTATCTGCTCAGCCCCCGCTGGGCGGCCCGCCACCAGCCCGCCACCCAGGCCATGGGCTCAGGCCCGTACGAGATCACCGACTACAGCCCCGGCGGCACCGTCGAGCTGCGCGCCCGCGACGACTACTGGGGCCGCAGGCCCGCCATCCGGCGTGTCACCTTCCGGATCACCCCGTCCGAGCCCGCCCGCGTCTCCGGCCTGCTCTCCGGCGAACTCGACGCCGTCGCCGGGCTCGACCCCCAGGACCTGGACCGGCTGCGCGCCGACCGGGCGCTGCGCACCCAGCGGCTGGACACCACCCGGATGGCGTTCATCAAGCTCAACACCCTCAAGGGCCCGATGCGGGACGTGCGGGTGCGGCGGGCCGTCAACTACGCGGTGGACAAGGCGGCGATCACCGCGAGCCTGCTCAAGAACACCGTCAGGCCCAGCCCCGGCCAGCTGCTGACCGACTACTACTCCGGCTACACCCAGGGCCTGAACGGCTACCCCCACGACCCGGACCGGGCCAGGGCGCTGCTGCGCGAGGCCGGCTACGGCAAGGGCAACCCGCTGAAGGTGACCCTCCGCGTGCCCAGCGGCCAGTACGTGGCGGGCGAACTGGTCGTCCAGGCGGTGGCGCAACAGCTGAGCGAGACCGGGGTGAGCGTGAAGATCGACAGCGTGCCGTTCACCGTCTACATGCAGAAGTACCTGCAAGACAGGGCGATGCCCGACATGCAGTACATCACCCAGGCCTGGCCCACCCTCGCGGCCGGCGGCCTCTACGGTCTGTTCGTCTCCGACAGCCCGTACGCCTACTGGGACGACCGGGAGTTCACCGGCGCCGTCGCCGAGGCCCGCCGCACCGAGGGGCGCGCGGCGCGCGACGCCCTGTACGCGCGGGCCGCCCGGCGCGCCCGCGACCAGGCCCCGGTGCTCTTCCTGTTCCCGCAGCCCGGCGTGTCCGCCACCGCCGAGCGCCTCGACTGGCGCGCCCGGCCCGACGACTGGGTGCGCCCCGCCGACATGTCCTGGAAGGGGGCCGCGGGATGATCCGTTTCCTCACCCGCCGCCTGTCCCTGACGCTGCTGGCCGTCTGGGGCGCGCTGTCCGCCGTCTTCCTGGTGCTGCACTCCTCCGGCGACCCGGCCGTCATGATGGCCCCGATCGGCGCCCCGCCCGAGAAGGTGGCGCAGCTCAGCCACGCCCTCGGCTACGACCGGCCGCTCGCCGAGCAGTACCTCTCCTTCTTCGGCGACGCGCTGCGCGGCCACTTCCCCGACTCGCTGACCTTCCAGCAGCCCGCCATGGAGGTGGTCCTCCAGCGGCTCGGCGCCACCACGCTGCTGGCCGGTGTCGCGCTCGCCGCCGCCGCGCTCCTGGCCCTGGCCGTCGGCCTGTGGACCGGGTCGCGGGAAGACGGCGGGGCGCGCCGCGAGTGGCCCATGTGGCTGGTGTTCCTTGCCCAGTCGGTGCCCGGCTTCTACGTCGGCGTCCTGCTGGTGTGGATCTTCGGGGTGCGGCTGCACTGGCTGCCCACCTCCGGCGCCACCACCGCCGCGAGCGTCGTGCTGCCCGCCGCCACCCTCGCCTGCGGCGTCCTTCCGCCGCTCGCCCGGGTGTTCCGCAACAACCTGCGCGGCGAACTCGCCCGCCCGTACTCCCGCACCGGCACCGCGCTCGGCATGAGCCGCGCCCGGGTGGTGCGCCACGCCGCGTACGGCTCGCTGCTGCCCACCGTCACCGTCCTCGGCCTGGAGGCGGGCGCGCTGCTGGGCGGCACCGTGATCGTGGAGAGCGTGTTCTCCTGGCCCGGCGTCGGCCAGCTCGCCGTCACCGCGCTCCAGAACCAGGACTACCCGCTGGTCCTCGCCGACCTGACGTTCCTGATCCTCGCCTTCGTCCTGGTCAACCTGATCGTGGACCTGCTCTACGGCGTACTCGACCCCAGGGTCCGCCACCAGGGAAGGGGACCCCGATGAACCCGCTGCAGCCGCTGCCACTGAAGCCGCAGACCCCGCCCGCGGCCCGCGGCCGCCGCGCCCGACTGCCGCGTCTCGGCGGCGCCGGGGCGGTCGGCGCCACGCTGCTCGGGCTCGTCGCCCTGCTCGCCGTGTGCGCGCCGCTGCTCGCCCCGCACGACCCCCTCGCCCAGGACCTGGCGCACACCAACGCCGCGCCCGGCGAACACGGCTATCTGCTGGGCACCGACCAGCTCGGCCGCGACCTGCTCAGCCGGCTGCTGTACGGCGCCCGCACCCCGTTGCTGGTCGGCGTGGTCGCCGTGGTGTGCGGCGGTGTCTTCGGCACCCTCCTCGGGCTGGCGTCCGGCTTCGCCCGCGGCTGGGCCGACCAGGTCCTCTCCCGCCTCGCCGACATCCAACTCGCCCTGCCCTCGATCCTGCTGGCCCTGCTGGTGCTGACCTTCGGCGGGCAGAGCACCGCCGTGCTGGTGCTGGTGATCGCGCTCACCGGCTGGCCCGCGTACTTCCGGCTGGTCCGCTCGCGCGTGCTCAGCCTGCGCACCATGCCGTACGTCGAGGCCTCCCTCACCCAGTCCATGCCCACCTGGCGGGTGCTGCTGTACGACCTGCTGCCCGGTGTGCGCGGGCTGGTCGCGGTGACCGCCACCCTCGATCTGTCCCGG
Source organism: Streptomyces sp. NPDC097640 (assembly GCF_040302705.1). NCBI lineage: Bacteria > Bacillati > Actinomycetota > Actinomycetes > Kitasatosporales > Streptomycetaceae > Streptomyces > Streptomyces sp. NPDC097640. The sequence continues at coordinate 140,700 of NZ_JBEOSB010000022.1, read as the reverse complement.
GCCGTGCTCATGGAGGCCGGCCTCACCTACCTGGGCCTCGGTGCCCAGGCGCCCGCCGCCGACTGGGGGCTGATGGTGGCCGAGGGCCAGGGCCAGCTGCTGGGCGCCTGGTGGGTCGCCGTGCTGCCGGGCCTGGGTCTGGTGGCGCTGGTGATCGGCGCCAATCTGCTCGGCGAGCGGCTCGCCGGGCGCGGACCGGGGCGCCGCCCGGTCAGGACCGTGAAGAACACCGCGACGGCGAACCCGGCTTCGGAGAAGAGGAGCACCACCGCATGACCCCCGACACCCACACCGTCCGCGCCCGCTGGGCCCGCGTCCAGGCCAATCTGCGCGCCGAGGGCGTCGACGCCATGGTCGTCGTCAAGCCGCAGAACACCTTCTACCTCTCCGGCTACACGCCGATGATCTACTCCCACCCGGTGCTCGTCGTGCTGCCCGCCGAGGGCGAACCGGTCTTCGTGCTGCACGCCCTGCGCGCCCACAGCTCCCGCAAGGTGTCCGCCATCACCGACATCCGCCCCTATGGGCGCTGGGCCAAGGAGATCGGCCCCGACCACTGGTGGCAGGTGCTCGCCGAGGTGATGGCCGAGCGCGGGCTCACCGAGGCCAGGATCGGCATCGAGGGCGAGTTCCTGCCGTACAACTACCAGCGCAGGCTCGCCGAGACGCTCCCCGCCGCCACCTTCACCGACACCGGCCAGGCCCTGATGCGCGCCCGCTACGTCAAGGACGCCGCCGAACTGGAGTCGCTGCGCGTCGCGAGCGAGATCGCCGACGCGGGCATGGACGCGGCGCTGGAGGCGGTCGCCGCGCGCCGCAGCGAGGTCGAGGTCGCCTCGGCGGCCATGCGCACCATGCAGGAGGTCTGGAGCAGCCTCTACCCCGACCGGCTCGCCATGGACTTCGGCAACCTCGAGGGCGGCGTCTTCAACGCCCTGTGGTCCTACTCCCTGATCGGCGACCGGGTCCCGATGAACTCCGCCCCGCCCACCGCCCGCCGCCCGGTCGACGGCGAGATCCAGTGGACCGTCATCTGGACGGCCATCGACGGCATGCACGCCGAGAACGAGCGCAGCGTCGCCGTCGGCCGGCTCCCCGCCGAGCGGCAGCGCGCCTTCGAGGCGCTGCTGGCCATCCGCGAGGAGGTCCAGCCGTATCTGCGGCCCGGCCTGAGCTGCGCCGAGGTGTACGAGGCGGCCCGCGAGAGCTATGTGCGCCACGGCTACGGCGACTACCTCCCCGGCCGCATCGGCCACGGCCTGGGCCTCGGCCCCCATGAGCAGCCGAGCCTGGGCCCGCACGACGACCTCGTCCTCGCCCCCGGCATGGCCCTCACCTTCGAACCGAACCTGCGCATCCCCAGCTTCGGCGGGCTCCAGCACTCGGACAGCCTGGTGATCACCGAGGACGGCCATGAGTTCCTCACCCACACCCGACGCGACCTGATCCAGGTCTGAGCCCAACCCACAGAGAGGACGGCACTGGTGAACCCGCTGCTGGAGGTCTCCGGCCTGAGCGTCGCCTTCCCGGGCGCCGGAGTCCGGGCCGTGCGCGACGTGTCCTGGGAGGTGCACCCCGGCGAGACCATCGGCCTGGTGGGGGAGTCCGGCTCCGGCAAGAGCGCCACGGGACTCGCCGTCCTGGGCCTGCACGGGCCGGGCGCGCGGATCACCGGCAGCATCCGGCTCGACGGACGGGAACTGGTCGGCGCCGGCGAACGGGAGCTGCGCCGGATCCGCGGCCGCCGGGTCTCGATGATCTTCCAGGACGCGCTCGACGCGCTCAACCCGTACCGTCCGGTGGGCGCCCAGATCGCCGAGGCCTACCGGCTGCACCACGACGCCTCCCGGGCCGCCGCCCGCACCCGCGCGGTGGAATTGCTCGAACGCGTCGGCATCGACCGCGCCGAGCGGCGCGCGAAGGACTATCCGCACCAGTTCTCCGGCGGCATGCGGCAGCGCGTCATGATCGCCGCCGCGCTGGTCAACGAGCCGGACCTGGTCATCGCCGACGAACCCACCACCGCCCTGGACGCCACCGTCCAGGCCCAGGTCCTGCGGCTGCTCACCGAGCTCCAGCGGGAGATGGGCATGGCGGTGGTGCTGGTCACCCACGACTTCGGGGTGGTGGGCCAGATGTGCTCGCGCGTCGTGGTCATGTACCGGGGCCGTGTCGTGGAACAGGGCCCCACCGCCCAGATCCTGACCGCCGCCCACCACCCGTACGCCCGCGCGCTCGTCGCCTCCGTCCCCCGCATGGACGACACCCCCGGCAGCCGCCTGCCCACCGTCCCCGAAACGGTGGCGTCCCTGATCGGCCCGGTAGACGAAGAGTCCCTGGCCGACCCCGCCCTCCGCATCCCGCAGGCACGGCACCCGGCGCCGACGGGTGACGCGTCGCCCGCGCCCACCGGCACGCCCCCGGCGGCCGACGCCGCGCCGGCTCCGGCGGCGGACACCGAGGTGTCGGCCGCTGCGGCCGAACTCTCGGCGGCCGACGCTTCGTCCTCCGCCGACGGCGCACCGTCTTCGGCGCCCGTGGCAGCCGTCGCGTCCGCGGAGACGCCCGTGGCCCCGGCGGCCGACGCCCCCGCGCCCGCCGCCTCTGGCGGCCGGGCGGGGGAGGCCCGCTCGGGCGGGGCGGAGGGCGCGGTCCGGGGTGATGTGCCGGGGCCTCGGGCCGCCTCCGGGCGGAGCCCGGGGGCTGCCCGGAGCGACGGGGGGTCTCGGGGCGGAGCCCCGGGGAGTGGGGAGGGGCGGGGCGGGGAGAACACCCCCACCCCCCTCCTCCGCGTGCGCGACCTCACCGTCACCTTCCCCGGCGGCGGCCTCGGCCGCACCCCCCACCGCGCCGTGGACGGCGTCAGCTTCGACATCGCCCCCGGCGAGTCCTTCGGCCTCGTGGGCGAGTCCGGCTCCGGCAAGAGCACCATCTCCCGCGTGCTCCTGGGCCTGCGCCGCCCCGACGACGGCAGCGTCGTCTTCGACGGCGAGGACATCACCCGCCCCGCCCGCCGCCGCGGCCGGGCGCCCGCCGTCCAGATGGTCTTCCAGGACCCGTACGGCTCGCTCAACCCCGACCGCCGCATCGGCCACACCATCGGCGCCCCCCTCGCCCTGCACACCGACCTCTCGCGCGCCGGGCGCCGCGAGCGCGTCGCGTCCCTGCTCGGCGAGGTCGGTCTCGATCCCGCGCTGGCCGACGCCTACCCCGACGAGCTCTCCGGCGGCATGCGCCAGCGCGTCGGCATCGCCCGTGCGCTGGCGCTGGAGCCCCGGCTGCTGGTCGCCGACGAGCCGGTGTCCGCGCTGGACGTCTCCGTCCAGGCACAGGTGCTCAACCTGCTCACCGAACTGCGCCGCAGCCGGGGCCTGGCGATGCTGTTCGTGTCCCACGACCTGACCGTCGTACGGCACATGTGCTCACGCATCGCGGTGCTGCACCGGGGCCGGATCGTCGAGGTCGGGGAGCGGGACCAGATCATGGAGCGCCCGGTCAGCGACCACACCCGCGCGCTGCTGGACGCGATGCCCGCCCCGGCCCACCGCGCGTCATGAGAGGCACAGCCATGTCCATAACGGTCACGCGTGGCCACGACGTCCTGGACCGGTTCGCCGGCGCCGCGCCGGAGGTGACCCGGCTGCGCGCGCTGCGCCCCGAACTGGTCGGCCTGGAACAGCGCGCGTACGACGAGCTGTTCCACCCGCAGAGCCCCGGCACCGGCACCGGCACCGGTGTGTCGGTCGCCGAACGCGCCGCCGCGGCGCTCGCGGTGGCCGTCGAACACCGCCGCGCCCCGGCCGTGTCCCACTACCGGGCGCTGCTCACAAGGGACCCGGGCGTGGCGGAGCGGATCGTGGCCCGCGCCCCGCTGGAGGGGCACGCGCCGCCACGGACCGCCGCCGCCGTCGCACACGCCCGGCAGCTCACCCGCGCCCCCGCCGAGGCGCGCCTGGACGCCCTGCGGGCCGCCGGGTTCACGGACCCGCAGATCGTCACCGTCTCCCAGGCCGCCGCCTTCGCCCACCACCAGATGCAGCTGGCCGCCGGGCTCCAGCTGCTCGCCACCGGCGAGTCGGGCACCGGCACCGACCCCGGCGCGCCGTCCACGACGGTGGACGGCGGGCCGCGGTTCACGACCGACGTGCTGACCTGGCGCCCCGCCATCCGCCCGCTGGCCCGCGAGGAGCTGACCGAGGCGCACCGCACGGCGCTGGCGGGCAAGCGACCCGACACGCCGTACTTCCGCACCCTGGGCCACGACCTCGGCATCCTGGCCGTGCGGACCGCGATCGACCTGGCCGCCTTCACTGCCGAGGGCGGACTGCCACGCGCCGAGCGGGAGTTGGCGGCCACCGCCGTGTCGCTGCACAGCGGCTGTGTGTACTGCGTCTCGGTGCACGCCCGGCGCGCCGCCCAGCTGCACGGCGACCCGGAGCCCGTGGACCGCCTGCTGAAGTACGGCAGCACGGCCGTCCTGGGCCGCCGCTGGAAGCTGATCGTCCGCCTGGCCGCCGGACTTGCCCCGGTCCCGGCCACGGCCGCCGACGCCGATGTCCAGGCGCTGCGCGAGCTGGGGATCTCCGAGCTGGCCCTGGTCGACCTCGTACACTGCGCGTCGTTCTTCGGCTGGGCCAACCGCCTGATGCTGAGCCTCGGGACGGTCGACGGAGAGGCGGGGTGAGGGGAGCGTGACGAAGCGCCCGCCCTACGACGGCCACGGTGGGCACGGCGCCCACGCCGCGCCCGGCACGCCCCGCCCGCACAGCTCCCACTGGGGCGCCTTCACCGCCGCCGCCCGCCCCGGCGGCGGCCTGGAGGTCACCCCGGACCCCGGCGACCCCGAGCCCTCGCCACTGCTGCGCAACCTCCCCGCCGCCCTCGACCCCCGCGCCCGGGTGCTGCGCCCGCACATCCGCCGTGGCTGGCTGGAGCGCGGCCCCGGGCCCGACCCGGCCCGCGGGGCCGACACCTATGTGCCGGTCTCCTGGGACACCGTGATTCCCCTGCTGGCCGGGGAGTTCGAGCGGGTCCGCGCCGGGCACGGCAACCGGGCGATCTTCGGCGGCTCGTACGGCTGGGGCAGCGCGGGCCGCTTCCACCACGCGCAGAGCCAGATCCACCGGTTCCTGAACTGCCTGGGCGGCTACACCCGGTCCGTCAACACCTACAGCCTGGGCGCCTCCCGTACGCTGCTGCGCCATGTCGTCGGCGACGACGCCCCGATCTCCGCCCCCACCACCTTCCCGGTGCTCGCCGAGCACACCGGCCTGTTCCTCTGCTTCGGCGGGATGCCCGCCAAGAACTCCCAGGTCAACGCGGGCGGCATCAGCCGCCACTCCACCGCGGCGGCGCTGCGCGCGGCCCGCGCCCGCGGCGCGCGCTTCGTCCTGGTCAGCCCGCTGCGCGACGACCTGGCGGCGGAGCTGGACGCCGACTGGCTGGCCCCGGTGCCGGGCACCGACGCCGCGCTGATGCTGGCGCTCGCCCATGTGCTGATCGACGAGGGACGGTACGACGAGGCGTTCTGCCGCCGCTACTGCGCGGGATTCGACACCTTCCGCCGCCATGTCCTGGGCCTGGACGGGTCACCCGCCAAGACGCCGCGCTGGGCCGAGGAGATCTGCGGCATCCCGGCCGCCCGCATCGCCGGCCTCGCCCGCGAGCTGCCCCGCCACCGCACCATGATCTCGCTCAGCTGGTCGCTCCAGCGCGCCCACCGGGGCGAGCAGCCGCTGTGGGCGGGCATCGCCCTGGCCTGTCTGCTGGGCCAGATCGGCCTGCCCGGCGGCGGCTTCGGCCATGGATACGGGGCGACCGCCGGGATCGGCGCCGGCAGCCTGCCGTACAAGCTGCCCACCCTGCCCCAGGGCGACAACCCGGTCGCCGACTTCATCCCGGTCGCCAGAATCGCCGATCTGCTGCTCCACCCCGGCTCCCTCTGCGACTACGACGGACAGCGGCTGGTCCACCCGGACATCCGCCTCGTCCACTGGGCCGGCGGCAACCCGTTCCACCACCACCAGGACCTGGCCCGGCTGCGCCGCGCCTTCACCCGCCCGGACACGGTCGTGGTCCATGAGCCGCACTGGACGGCCACCGCCCGCCACGCCGACATCGTCCTGCCCGCCACCACCACCCTGGAGCGGGACGACCTCGGCGGCGCCAAGGACGACGCGGCGCTCATCGCCATGCACAGGATCGCCGAACCGGTGGGGGAGGCCCGCGACGACTACCGGATCCTCGGCGACCTGGCCCATGAGCTGGGCGTCGGCGCCGCCTTCACCGAGGGCCGCGACGAGCGCGCCTGGCTCGAGCACCTCTATGAGAGCTGGCGCGCGGGGCTCGACCCGCAGTACGCGCCCGAGGAGGACTTCGCCACCTTCTGGCGGGCCGGCCGCATCGCGCTGCGCGGCCGGCGCGAACGCCACACGCTGTACGCCGGCTTCCGCGCCGACCCGGACGCCTGCCCGCTGCCCACCCCCAGCGGCCGGATCGAGCTGCACTCCGCCACCATCGCCTCCTACGGCTACGACGACTGCCCCGGCCACCCCACCTGGCTGCCGCCCGAGCCGGAGGACGACGACGCCCATCCGCTGCACCTGATCGCCAACAACCCGGCGACCCGGCTGCACAGCCAGCTCGACCACGGCGCGCTGAGCGCCGCCTCCAAGGTCGCCGGGCGCGAGCCGCTGCGTCTCCACCCCGACGACGCCGCGGCGCGCGGGCTCCGGGAGGGCGATGTGGCGCGGGTGCGCAGCGCCGTGGGCAGCCTGCTGGCCGGGGTGGTGATCAGCGACGCGCTGCGCCCCGGCGTGGCGCAGCTGGCCACCGGCGCGTGGTTCGACCCGTCCGCCCCCGAGGTGGCCACCTGCGTCCACGGCAACCCCAACGCGCTGACCCGCGACATCGGCACCTCGCGGCTGGCCCAGGGGTGCACCGGCCAGCTGGCCCGGGTGGAGGTCGAGCCGTACGACGGGCCCGAGCCCCCGCCGCCGGTCCGCGCGCACCTGCCGCCGGACTCCTGAGGTACCGTGGGGAGAACGATGGTTCTCTTGCGGTAGGGGCGGATGACGGTGGATCTCGAAGCGACGAAGGAGCGGGTCCTCGACGCGGCCGAGGAGCTCTACTACGGCCGCGGCGTACAGGCGGTCGGCATGGACGCCGTACGGACCGCCTCCGGCGTCTCCCTCAAGCGGCTCTACCAGCTCTACCCCTCGAAGTCCGCCCTGGTCGAGGCGTATCTGCGGCGCCGCGACGCCCGCCTGCTCGACGGGCTCGCGCGGTATGTCGAGGCGGTCCCCGGGCCGCCCGAGAAGCGGCTGTCCGCGGTCTTCGACTGGCTGTACGAGTGGTTCGGCGAGCCCGACTACCGGGGCTGCGCGTTCATCAACTCCTACGGCGAGCTGGGCGCCACCACACCGGAGGTCGCCGCGGCCGCCCGCGCCCACAAGGAGGCCTTCCGGCAGTACGTGGCGGGCCTCGTCGCGACCGCCGGGCTGCCCGCCCCGCTGGCCGCCCACCTCGCCCTGCTGGCCGAGGGCGCGATCACCACGGCCGCCATATCGGGCTCCCCCGAACCGGCGCGCGAGGCCCGCGAGGCCGCCAGGGTGCTGATGGACGCCGCCCGCGCCTGAGGCGCGGGCGGCGTGATGACCGGAGGCGTCAGCCGGCCGCGATCGCGGGGTCGCTGATCCCCGCCCGCCCCGTCTCGACATGGCCGGCCAGCCGGCGCAGGAAGCCGCGGTCGTGGTCGGAGGCGACCGACAGGTCGTACCACTGGTGGCTGCGGCGCAGGTCGGCCGTGTGGACGGCGTGCGCGCCCGGCCGCAGCCGGTAAGCGGCCGGCGCGGCCTTGCCGTACGCGTCGGTCACCGTCAGCGTCACGGTCGTGTCGCCCCCGTTGGTGAGGGTCAGCCGCACCTGCCCCGTCTTCCGGTCGTGGCGCGCACTCACCTCGGGCCCCCGGCGGCCGTCGGCGGTGTGGCCCGTGAAGCGCCGCAGGAAGCCGTCGGGGCCGTGGACCGTGAAGTCGTAGGCCCCCTGCTCCCGTTCCGCGGTGGACCAGCTGCCGGACAGCCGCTTGCCCGCCTCGACCGTGTAGCCCCAGGGGCCGTCGCCGTCGGTGGCGGAGGTGACGTGGAAGTGTGCGCCCGCCCGGCCCGGGTTGGCGAAGCCGATCCGCAGGGCGTCGCCGACGGCCGTGGCGTCGGCGGCCAGGTCGTACGGCAGCGGCCTGGCGTGGCGGGTGCCGGGCTCCTGCGCGGGGAGCGAGCCGTGCGCCGGGGGCTTGGGCTTGTAGTCGGGGTGGCGCTCGCGGTCCGGGGGCAGATAGCCGCTGGTGTCCGGGAAGGCCGGGAGGCCGGGGTCGGTCCGCGCGAAGTCGAACGCCGCGGTCAGGTCGCCGCACACCGCCCGCCGCCACGGCGAGATGTTCGGCTCGGTCACCCCGAAGCGCCGCTCGAGGAACCGGACGATCGAGGTGTGGTCGAACGTCTGGGAGCAGACCCAGCCGCCGGTGCTCCACGGCGACACCACGAGCATCGGCACCCGCTGCCCCAGGCCGTAGGGGCCCGCGACCTTCGACGCGGAGCCCGGGAACAGCTCCCCGGTGGTCTCCACGGTCGACGCCCCCTTGCTCGGGGAGGACGGCGGGTACGGGGGCACCAGGTGGTCGAAGAAGCCGTCGTTCTCGTCGTAGGTGATGAGCAGCGCGGTCTTGCTCCACACCTCCGGGTTCGAGGTCAGCGCGTCCAGGACCTGGGCGATGTACCAGGCGCCGTAGTTCGGCGGCCAGTTGGGGTGCTCGCTGAAGGCCTCGGGCGCCGCGATCCAGGAGACCTGCGGGAGCCGGCCGGCCTTGACATCGGCCCGCAGGATGTCGAAGTACCCGTCGCCCTTCTTGGCGTCGGTGCCGGTGCGGGCCTTGTCGTAGAGCGGGTCACCGGGCGCGGCGCCGCGGTACTGATGGAAGTACAGCAGCGAGTTGTCGCCGTAGTTGCCCCGGTAGGCGTCCTGGATCCAGCCCCAGCTGCCCGCGGCGTCGAGGCCGTCGCCGACGTCCTGGTAGATCTTCCAGGAGATCCCGGCCTTCTCCAGGCGCTCGGGGTACGTCGTCCAGGAGTAGCCGGCCTCCGCGTTGTCGAGGACCGGGCCGCCGCCGGCGCCGTCGTTGCCCGTGTAACCGCTCCACATGTAGTAGCGGTTGGGGTCCGTGGAGCCGATGATCGAGCAGTGGTACGCGTCGCAGAGGGTGAAGGCGTCGGCCAGCGCGTAGTGGAACGGGATGTCCTCGCGGGTGAGGTACGCCATGGTGGTGGCGGTCTTGGCCGGGATCCAGTTGTCGTAGGCACCCTGGTGGAAGGCGGACTGGCCGCCGTTCCAGTCGTGGTTGAGGCCCTGGAGGAACTGGAGGCCGAGGTCTTTCGCGTCGGGCCGGAAGGGCAGCACGTCCTTCGCGCCGTCCGGCTGGTACCACACCGGCTTGCCGTTGGGCAGGGACACCGGGTGCGGGTCGCCGAACCCCCGTACCCCGCGCAGGGCGCCGAAGTAGTGGTCGAAGGAGCGGTTCTCCTGCATCAGGACCACGACGTGTTCCACGTCCCGCAGGGTGCCGGTGCGGCGGTTCGCGGGGATCTCCGCGGCCCGCGCGATGCTGTCGGACAGCAGGGACATCGCGGCGGCACTGCCGCCGGCCAACTGCATGAATCGTCTACGGTCCAGGGAAGACATGAACGGCCACTCTCCTCGGCGTCCGGGTGGAGCAGGGGACCGGGGCAGTCTCGCCCGCCCTGGCGGGACCGCGCCACGGGGGACGGCGGAATCCGGAAAGAACCCTGTGTGAACGCCGACCGCCGGAGTGTCGGTGACGCGCAGTAGGGTTTTCGGGCAAGAGCGTTCGAGCAAGAGCGTCCGAGCAAGGACGTTTCGAGCAAGCAGGGGAGACCCGGGGCGGCACCGCGCCGGGGCGGCACGGGGGTTGCATGGCAGCGGCGGTTATCAGGGTCCCGGAGAGCGAGTCGCATCCGGCGATCACCCACGGGGCGACGCGGCGGTGGCTGAGCGGGGCGGGCCTGCCGGGCGACAGTGACCTGATGCGGTTCCGGCCGCTCGCCGAGGGGCGGCCGGTGCCCGTCCCGCGGCTGCTCGCCGGCTCCGCCGACCCGGCCGAGCTCGACGAGCACATCGGCGGCCTGCTGGCCATCGGCCACCTCCTCATCGAGGGCGAGGAGGCCGAGCACGTCCTGCTGGACGGGGCCACCGGGCGGGTCTTCAGCATGCTGCTCTTCGAGAAGGACCCCGGCCTGCTCGAGGTCCTGCCCCTGGCGCCGTCGGTGGAAGCCCTCACCCGCTTCCTCGACGCGGCCGCCGAACTGGCCGGGCTCCGGGGCCGGTTCGCCCCCTTCGCCGGGCGCTTCGGCGCGCGGGCGGTGGCGGACGCCTCCGCGCTGTACCTGTCGGTCCTCGAAGAGGCGGACTGGGACGGCGGCGGCTGGGGCAGCGCGGGCGACCCGGAGGAGTGGGAGCACGCCCTCCCCGCGCTCTGGCGCATCGTCGCGCTCGTCCGTCCGCTCGCGCTGATCGCGGGGCCGGGCGGCGGCCTGCTGCTCGACCTGCCCGAGGGGCTGCTGGAGGAGGAGTTCGGGCCGGAGGAGATCGTGCGCTTCGACGCGGCCGAGCTGCCCGCCGCCCTCGTCCACGAGCCGACGCGGCGCTTCCTGGCCGGGACCGGGCTGCCCAAGGACGGCCTCATGTTCCACCCGGACACCGAGGTGCCGCGGCTGCCCACGCTCGCCCGGTGCCGCGCGGACGACGAGCGGGGAGAGGAGTTCTACGGCTTCCCGGAGGACATGGCCGTCGCCCCCGACCGGCTGCTGCGCCTGGGATACCTCGTCGAGGACACGGACGTCCTCATCGACGCGGACACCGGCGCGATCCACGCCTGGTTCATCCCCGACGCCGCCCTGCGCCCGCTGAACGCGGACATCTCCACGCTGGCCTTCACGACATGGCTGCTGCGCCGCGAGGCCGCGATCGACGAGGAACACGACCTGACCGACGACATGTACCAGCCACTGGCCGACACCATGGCGGCCGTGCTGGCCTCGGTGGACCCGGTGGCCTGCCGCCCGACGGGCGAGGACGACGACTGGCGCTACTGGCCGGAGGTCTTCCACGACGAGGCGGGCGGGGTGCTGTAAACGGGGAAGCCTGTGACGTACGACGCCACGTACCGCGCGGAGGCCGCGGAGGCCGCGTGGGCCGCGTGGGCCGCGTTCAACGAGAGGGAGAGTGACCCCCGGGTGCCGAACGACGACGACCTCTGCTTCCTGCCCGCGCTGGACCTCGCCGGCCTGCTGCGCCGCCGCGAACTGTCCGCGCGCGAGCTGCTGCTGGCCCACCTCGACCGGATCGAGCGGGTCAACCCCGCGGTCAACGCGATCGTCACCCTCGTCGCGGACCGCGCGCTCGAAGCCGCCCAGGAGGCCGACGAGCGGCTGGCGGCCGGGGCGGACCCGGCCGCGCTGGGGCCCCTGCACGGGCTGCCGATCGCCCACAAGGACACCCACGACACCGCGGGCATCCGCACCAGCCACGGATCGCGGCTCGCCGACGGCGTGCCCGAGCAGGACGACCTGGTCATCGAGCGGATCAAGGCCGCCGGGGCGATCACCCTGGGCAAGACCAACGTGCCCGAGTTCGCGGCCGGTTCGCACACCTTCAACCCCATCTTCGGCGCCACCCACAACCCGTACGACCTGGGCCGCAGCGCGGGCGGCAGCAGCGGCGGCGCGGCCGCCGCGCTGGCCTCCGGCATGGTCCCGCTCGCGGACGGCAGCGACACCGGCGGCTCGCTGCGCAACCCGGCCTCGTTCTGCAATGTCGTCGGCCTGCGCCCGTCGCCGGGCCGCGTCCCCGCCTGGCCCGCCTCGGCGGCCTGGAGCACACTCCCGGTCAAGGGCCCCATGGCCCGTACGGTGAGCGACGCCGCGCTGCTGCTGTCCGCCATGGCGGGGCCCGACCCGCGCTCGCCCATCGCCCTGGACGAACCCGGTTCCCGCTTCGCCCGCCCGCTCGACCGCGATCTGCGCGGGCTGCGGGTGGCCTGGTCGCCCGACCTGGGCGGGCTGGTCCCGGTGGAGCCCGCCGTGGCCCGCGCCGTCGAGTCGGCGGCGAAGGTCTTCGAGGACCTCGGGTGTGCGGTGGAGGAGGCGTGCCCGGACCTCACCGAGGGCGAGGAGGTGTTCCGTACGCTGCGCGCCTGGCTGTTCGAGATCTCCTTCGGCCCCCTGATGGACCGCTGCCCCGAGGACCACCCCGACGCGCTGAAGCGCACCATCCGCGAGAACACGGAGGTGGGGCGGCGGCTGACCGGTCCCGCCCTCGGCCGGGCCGAGGTGGCGCACACCACGCTCTTCCACCGGGTGCGCGCGTTCTTCGAGCGGTACGACGTGCTGCTGCTGCCGGTCAGCCAGGTGGCGCCCTTCGATGTGACGGCCGAATACCCGACCGAGGTGGCCGGTGTGCCCATGACCGACTACCTGGACTGGATGCGCTCGGCCTACCTGGTCACCTCGACCGGCAGCCCGGCGCTGTCCGTACCGGCCGGATTCACCCCCGAGGGGCTGCCGGTCGGCCTCCAGATCGTGGGACCGCACCGGGCGGACTTCGCCGTCCTCCAGATCGGCCACGCCTTCGAGCAGGCCACCCAGCACTGGCGCCGCCGCCCGCCCGGCGCGGACACCGACTCAGGACACGAGTGACCTGTCCGGCGGACGAGCGATCAGTCGCACCGGCCGCACGGGTATCCACGCCGCACAGCGGACCGAGACCCGGCCAGCCCCGGCACAGGCGCCCACCGGCCGCGGTGTGCCCGGTGCGGCGGTGGACCGTATGGCGACTGCCAGACCGGCCGGTCGGTTCGACCCGGGCCGCCCACGTCGCGGCGCCCGGCTATCGGCAGGCAGATGGGCATGAACGCCCAGTTCTTGGACACAGAGTTACACCGTTCCAGTGAGAAGATCGCAGCGAGAAGGAGCACGGCGCACAGGTGCGACGCGCGACGGATCAGCGCTTGGGGAGTCTCACGTGGTGTACAACGGCATGTCCTTGACAGGGTGACTGCGGGCGACAGCACCGTAACGGCACACGGGGATGCGGTTCCACCGATTTTGTCGAGCGTGACGCCGTGCGGGCCGGCGTCACGGCGGCGACTCAGGCTTCGGGGATGGCGCGGCCGTAGGCGGCGAGGGTCACGGCTTCGGGCTCGGGGCCGCCGCGTCGGCCGGTCTCCAGGGCGTCGAGGGCGGCGAGTTCGTCGGCGCTGAGCTCGAAGTCGAAGACGTCGATGTTCTCGGCGATCCGCTCACGCTTGGTCGACTTGGGAATGACCGAGCGTCCCCGCTGGAGCCCCCAGCGCAGCAGCACCTGGGCCGGGCTCTTGCCGTGGGCGTCGGCGATGGCGGTGACAGCCGGGTCCTGGAGGACGCTCCTGCGGTTCTCGCCGTAGCCGGGGTAGAAGGTGATGCCTCCGATAGGTGACCAGGCCTGGTTGAGGATGTTGTGCTGGTCGTCGAAGTCGAGGACGGCGCGCTGCTGGAAGTAGGGGTGGATCTCCAGCTGGTTGACCGCGGGGACGACGGAGGCCGCGGCGAGCAGTGCGGTCAGGTGGTCGACCATGAAGTTGCTGACGCCGATGGCGCGGACCTTGCCGTCGGCCAGGAGCTTTTCCAGGGCGCGGTAGGCCGCGAGAGTCCGGTCGAAGTCCGACGGCAGCGCCTGGTGCAGGATCAGCAGGTCGATCTGGTCGACCCCGAGCTTCGCGGCGCTCTTGTCGAAGCCGTGCAGGGTCTCCTCGTACCCGTAGTCGCTGATCCAGATCTTGGTCTCGATGAAGATCTCGTCGCGGGGGACCCCGGAGTCGCGGATGGCCTGGCCGACCTCGCGCTCGTTGCGGTAGGCCGCGGCGGTGTCGATGTGCCGGTAGCCGAGTTCAAGCGCGGCGGTGACCGCGGCCCGGGTCTCCTCGGGCAGGGTCTGGAAGACACCGAGTCCGAGGGCGGGCATCTCGACGCCGTTGTTGAGGGTGAGTATCTGCATCACAGAGACCTTTCGATGTGGGCTGCCCGTGAGGGCAGGATGAGCGTGACGACGGCCACGACGGCCAGCGCCAGCAGGACGGCGGAGCCGGTCAGGGCCGCACCCGAGCGGGCCGCGATGTCGGCGGCCGCGTGGCCGGTGGAGACGGCGGCGGCTGCGGCGGTCAGGATGCTCAGGCTCAGCGCGCTGCCGATCTGATGGACGGTGTTGACCAGGCCCGAGCCGGCCCCCGCGTCTGCGGGGGCGACGCCGTCGACACCGCTGGAGGTCAGCGGCGCCAGTGTGAGCCCCTGACCGGCGCCGATGAGCAGCATCGGCAGCGCCACTCCCGTCAGGTAGGAAGTGTGCAGGCCGAGGCGGCTGAGCCACGCCATACCCGCCGCGGTCAGGACGACGCCGGTAAGGAGCACCAGCGGCCGTCGGACTCTTTCCAGCAGCCTCGGCACCTGGACGGCGAAGACGAAGTTGACCAGCGTCATCGGCAGGAACGCGAGGCCGGCCTGGAGCGGCGTCCAGTGGTAGACGCTCTGCACGAACTGCGCGGTGAAGAAGAAGAACCCCATCATCGCGCCCATGTAGAGCATGCGGGTGAGGTAGGCGCCGCTGCGCTCCCGGCCGGCGAACAGCCGCAGCGGCACGATCGGCTGCGCGGCCCGCCGCTCCACCCGGACGAACAGTCCCAGCATCACCACCCCGGCCACCAGCGGTATCAGGGTGGCCGGAGCGGTCCAGCCGACGTCGGCGGCGTCCACGATGCCGAGGACCAGAGCGGTCGAGCCCAGCGTCGCCAGCAGCGCCCCGGCGACGTCGAAGCGGCCTCGCCGGCGGACGGAGCGGACGGTCTCGGGCAGGAACCGCACCGCCAGCACCATCATCACGATGCCGATCGGGACGTTGAGGAAGAATCCGGCCCGCCACGAGATCAGGTCCGCGACCAGCCCTCCGACGACCAGCCCGAGGGCCGCGCCGAGACCGGCGACAGCGCTGTAGGCGGCCATCGCCCGGTTACGGGCCCGGCCCTCGGCGAAGCTGCGCGTGAGCAGGGACAGAGCGGAGGGGGCCAGTACCGCGGCGCCGACGCCCTGGAGCGCTCGTGCACCGATCAGCCACCACTGGCTCTGCGCGGCCCCCACCAGAAGTGAGGTCGACGAGAAGACGATGAGGGAGAACAGGAACACCTTGCGGTGTCCGAACAGGTCACCGGCCCGGGCCCCGAGGAGGAGCAGCCCGCCGAAGACCAGGACGTAGGCGTTGGTGATCCAAGACAGGCCGGTCTCGGAGAATCCCATGGCGGAGCGGATCTGCGGCAGCGCGGTGAAGACGATCGAGTTGTCGAGGATCACCATGAAGTAGCTGATGCAGATGATCGCGAGGATCAGCGTCGCGTGGACCGGCCCCGCGGCCGACTTCTCCGTAGCGGACACCGACGTGCGCTGTGCGGTGATGGTCATCGCGTCACCAGCCTCATCGTCGTAGTTCAGATTGCCTGGTCACGGCCGTACCAGCACCTTCAGGGCCGCGCGCGCGTCCATGGCCCGGTAGCCCTCGGGCGTGCCGTCGAGGCCGACGGTGCGGTCGAAGACCCGGCCGGGCTCGATACGGCCCTCCAGGATGTCCGGGAGGAGCTCGTCGATGTAGGCGCGGGCCGGGGCGGGGCCTCCGGTCAGGGTGATGTTGGGGCCGAAGAGGGTGCCGAAGCCGATCGGGGCCTCCTCGTACTGGGGTACGCCCACGCGGCTGATGGTGCCGCCGGGGCGGACCACTCCGTAGGCCTGCTCGTAGGCGGGGCGGTGCCCGACCGCTTCGATGACGATGAGGCTGCCGCCGCCGGTGAGGTCGCGAACCTTCTCGATGCCCTCGGCGCCGCGCTCGGCGACCACGTCGGTCGCTCCGAACGCGCGACCCAGGTCGGTTCGGGCGGTGTGCCGGCCCATGAGGACGATCTGCTCGGCCCCGAGCCGCTTGGCGGCGAGCACGGCGAGCAGGCCGACGGCGCCGTCCCCGATCACGGTGACCGTGCTGCCCTGCCGCACCCCACCGCGGACCGCGGCATGGTGCCCGGTGCCCAGAACATCGGAGAGAGTGAGCAGGGAGGGGATGAGCGCGTCGTCGGCGCCGACCGGGAGCTTGACCAGGGTGCCGTCGGCCAGCGGCACGCGGGCCGCCTCCCCCTGGCCGCCGTCGATGCCGTTCCTCGCCCAGAAGCCGCCGTGCACGCAGGAGGTCTGGAGCCCGGCCCGGCAGAACTCACAGGAGCCGTCCGAGTACGCGAACGGGGCGACGACCAGGTCGCCCTTCTTCACCGAGGTGACGTCGCCACCGATTTCCTCGACGACGCCGATGAACTCGTGGCCCATGCGGACCGGGCCGTCGGAGGCCGACATGGAGTGGTAGGGGTGCAGGTCGCTGCCGCAGATGCAGGCGGTGGTGATGCGGACCAGCGCGTCGGTGGGCTCCTTCAGAGCCGGGTCGGCGACGTCCCCGACGCGGACGTCGCCTGCTGCGTACATGAGTGCTGCGCGCACAGTGTTCCTTCAGATTGATTGCGGCTTTCAGACCCGGATTCGGACTGCGATTCCTGGGCCTTTTCCAGAAAACCGCGCGACGGCGCGCAGGTGGGAGTCACTGCTCTTCCAGGTAATGGCAGTACCTCGCAGGCCCTCCCCGACGCATTTACGGTGAAGGAGCCGGCACAAGAATCACGCCGATCAAGAGGAGTCACCCGTGCCCCCGGATTTCCGCCCGACAGCAGCCCGGCGACTCATCGGGGCCGCCGAGGAAGTCCTCGAGATCTGATCATGGCTGACATCGACAAGAAGAGCCTGGCCGCGGAGGTCCGCGACTTCCTGAGCACCCGGCGGGCGCGGATCACCCCGCAACAGGCCGGGCTGCCGGTCTACGGCGGAAACCGCCGCGTCGCGGGCCTGCGCCGCGAGGAGGTCGCCCTGCTCGCGGGAATGAGCGTGGACTACTACGTCCGGCTCGAGCGCGGGAACCTCAGCGGCGCCTCGGACTCGGTGCTCGACGGCCTCGCTCACGCACTTCAGCTGAACGAGGCGGAGCGCACCTACCTCTACGACCTGGCCCGTGCGTCAACACCCTCGGGCCGGCGTCCCACGGTGACCGCTTCCCGCGTGCGGCCCACGATCCTGCGGCTGCTCGACTCGATGACCGACGTGCCGGCGTATGTACGCAACGCACGGTTCGACATCCTGGCCGCCAACGCGCTGGGCCGGGCACTGTACGCGCCGGTCTTCGACTCCCCGCTGTTCGCCCAGCGCGGGCCGGTCAACACCGCCCGCTTCCTGTTCCTGGACCCGGCCGGCCAGGACTTCTGGGTCGACTGGGACAAGGGCGCCGACGACTCGGTCGCCTTTCTGCGCACCGAGACCGGCCGAGCGCCGCATGACAAGGCGCTGACCGACCTGGTCGGGGAGCTCACGACCAAGAGCGACGATTTCGCCCGCCGGTGGGCGCGTCACGATGTGAAGATCCACCGCTCCGGCGTCAAGAACCTGCGCCATCCGCTGGTCGGCGATCTCGCGCTGCCCTACGAGGCGATGGACCTGCCGGCCGACCCCGGCCTCCGCCTCAACTTCTACACCCCCGAACCGGACTCGCCCGAGCGGGAGGCACTCAGCCTGCTCGCCAGCTGGGCGAGCACCGGCACGGTCGTCCCCTCGCGGAACGACTGACCACGCGACAAGGAGAACACCTTCATGGACTACCGACCGCTCGGCCGCACCGGCGTGCAGGTCAGCCCGCTCTGCCTGGGCGCGATGATGTTCGGCCCCTGGGGCAACGAAGACGAGGCCGACTCGATACGGATCATCCATCGCGCCCTCGACGCCGGCATCAACTTCATCGACACCGCGGACGTGTACTCCGGCGGGGTCTCGGAGGACATAGTCGGCAAGGCGCTCAAGAACCGGCGCGAAGACGTGGTCCTCGCGACCAAGTTCTTCATGCCGATGAACCACGACGACCCCAACCAGCGGGGAGGTTCGCGGCGCTGGATCATCCGCGAGGTCGAGAACTCCCTCAGCCGCCTGGGCACCGACTACATCGACCTCTACCAGGTCCACCGCCCCAGCCCGGACACCGACGTCGCCGAAACCCTCGGCGCCCTCTCCGACCTCGTGCACCAGGGCAAGATCCGTTACATCGGTTCCTCGTCGTACTCCGGCTCCCAGATCGTCGAAGCCCAGTGGCTCTCCCGGGACCGCCGCCTGGAGCGGTTCGTGACCGAGCAGCCGCCGTACTCGATCCTGGTCCGCGGCATCGAGGAAGACGTCCTGCCCACCGTGCGCCGCCACGGCATGGGCACGCTGACCTACAGCCCGCTGGCCGGCGGCTGGCTCTCGGGCCGCTACCGCAAGGATGCCTCCTCCGGGCCGGCCTCCGCCGCGCGCCCGCAGGCCCGATTCGACATGAGCAGCCCGGCCAACCAGCGCAAGCTCGATGCCGTCGAGCAGCTCGCGCTCCTGGCCGAGAAGGCCGGCCTCTCCCTGATCGAGCTGGCCGTCGCCTTCGTGATCAACCACCCCGGCGTCACCTCGGCGATCATCGGGCCGCGCACCATGGAACAGCTCGAAGCGTTCCTTCCCGCGGCCGACGTCACGCTCTCCGCCGACGTACTCGACCGCATCGACGAGATCGTGGCTCCCGGGGTGACCGTCAACCCCGCCGACAACAGCTACGGCGACTTCGAGCTACGGGCCGACCAGCGGCGCCGCTGACGCGAAAGGAACCACCATGACGGACTGGAACGCCACGGACCTGGAAAAGATCGCCGCGGCGGAGGAGCTCGACCTCGCCTCCGAACGCGCCGACGGCACCCTGCGGCACCCGGTGACCATGTGGATGGTCCGCTCCGGCGACCACCTGTACGTCCGTTCGGTCAAAGGCACCGACGGCCCCTGGTACCGGGGCACGCGCTCCCGTCACCAGGGCCGCATCGACGCCGGCGGCATCCGCACGGACGTCACCTTCCACGCGGCCGGCCCCGGCGAGTACGCCGGCGTGGACGCCGCCTACCGGAAGAAGTACGGGCACTACACCAGCATCGTCGAGCACGTCCTGACCGCTGCCGCCCGCGCCTCCACCCTGCGCCTCGAACCGCGCTGACCCCGAGGGCCGCCCGCACCCGTGCGACGGCCTTCACCCCGGCTCACAGAGCCACCGCAAGTCACGAAAGGCAAGATCTTCCATGCGTGCCACCTTCATGTACGGGCCCCGAGACGTCCGGGTCGAGAACGCGCCCGACCCCCGGATCGTCGAGCCGACGGACGCCGTCGTCCGCATCACCCTGGCCTGTGTCTGCGGCTCCGACCTGCACCCCTACCACTCCATGGACAAGACCGACGACGGCGTGCCGATGGGGCACGAATTCCTCGGCGTCGTCGAGGAGACCGGCTCCGAGGTGCACGGTCTCAAGCGTGGTGACTTCGTGGTCTCCCCGTTCGCGTTCGCCGACAACACCTGTCCGATCTGCCGGGACGGCTTCCAGACCGCCTGCCCGCACGGCGGCTGGTACGGCGCCGGCGGTGTCGGCGGCGCGCAGGCCGAGGCCGTCCGCGTACCCCAGGCCGACGGCACCCTGGTGAAGATCCCCACCGACGTCGACACGGCGCTGCTGCCGTCGCTGCTCGCCCTGAGCGACGTGTACCTCACCGGCTACCACGCCGCCCACATGGGCCGGGTCGAATCCGGCAAGACCGTAACCGTGATCGGTGACGGCGCCGTCGGTCTGTCCGCGGTGCTGGCCTCCCGGCGCATGGGCGCCGAGAAGATCATCCTCATGGGCCGCCACACCTCCCGCACCGACCTCGGCCGGGAGTGGGGCGCCACCGATGTCGTCGCCGAGCGTGGCGAGGAGGGCATCGCCAAGGTGATGGACATGACCGGCGGCGAGGGCTCCCACGTCGTGCTGGAGGCCGTCGGCCTGATGCCCGCCTACGAACAGGCCTACGCCATCGTCCGCCCCGGCGGGATCATCTCCCGCGTCGGCGTCCCGCAGTACGAGGAGGCCCCGGTCGGCTTCGGGTCGCTGTTCGGGAAGAACGCCCAGCTGGCCGGCGGACCTGCTCCGGTGCGCGCCTACCTCGAACCCGCCATCGCGGATGTGCTCGCCGGTCGCATCGACCCGGGCCGGGTCTTCGACGCCGAGGTCGCCCTGGACGAGGTCGCCGACGCCTACCGGGCCATGGACGAGCGCAGCCGGCTGAAGGTGCTGGTGCGCCCGTGACCGCCCGCAAGCCCAACGCCGCCGCTACGGCCGCGCACGAGCGGCTCTTCCCCGGCCACATCTCCACGCTCGCCGTCACGGATCCGGAGCTGATCGAGTACTTCGACAACTTCGCCTTCGACGAGGTCCTGCGCCACACCGGCGACGTCGACGAGCGCACCCGGCTGATGACGCAGCTCGCGGCGATGATCGCCGTCGGCGCGGTGGCCGAGTACCGGGTGATGCTCGGCGCCGCGCTCACCGCCGGCGTCACACCGGTGGAGACCAAGGAGATCGTGTACCAGGCGGTCCCGTACGCCGGGATGGCCCGCGTCTTCGACTTCCTGCACGCCACCAACGACGTCCTGACCGGCCGCGGCGTCGAGCTGCCCCTCGAGGGCCAGTCCACCACCAGCCCGGACACCCGGATGGAACAGGGCCTGGCGGTGCAGAAGAGAATCGTCGGCGACCGGGCCGTGGACGCCATGTACGCGAACGCCCCGGCCGACGAGCAGCACATCCAGCGGTTCCTGAGCGGGAACTGCTTCGGCGACCACTACACCCGCTCCGGCATCGACGTGCCCACGCGTGAGCTGCTCACCTTCTCGATGCTCGCCGCGCTCGGGGGAGCGGACGCACAGGTGAGGGGACATGTCGCGGCCAACCTCCACGTCGGCAACCCCCGTTCCACCCTGATCGCCGTCCTGACCGGCCTGCTGCCGTTCATCGGCTACCCCCGGACCCTCAACGCCCTGGCCGCCGTCGACGCCGCGGCCCCGGTCGACCGCTGACCAGACTTGGCGCTTTGCACGACCCGTACGACCCGCATCACAGCAAGGAGCACCCCATGGAGTTCGTCAAGCCGCAACCCACCGGCAAGGGCCCCGCCGACTGGTTCAACGGCGACGTCTGGTTCGACGTCATCCAGGCCGGCACCGAGCCTTCCCGCCTGCGCGCCAATATGGTGCGCTTCGCCCCCGGCGCCCGCACCGCCTGGCACCACCACGTCGTCGGCCAGACCCTCCACGTCGTGGCCGGGATCGCCCTGATCGGCACCCGTGACGGCACCGTCTACGAGGCCCACCCCGGCGAGACCGTCGCTTGCCCGCCCGGCGAAGAGCACTGGCACGGCGCCACCGAGGACCGCTTCATGCAGCACCTCGCTCTGTGGGAAGGCGGCGCACCCGACGACGACCGGCCCGAGGCCACTTGGCTCGAGCACGTCACCGACGAGCAGTACCGCTCCCCGCGTACCCGCAGCCACTGACTCCCTTCGGGAAGGCCGGGTGGCCGGCGAGGCGGCGTGCGTAGGCGTGCAGCCGGTCGTACCGGGGGACGAGCGGCGCGGCGTCGGAGTGGACCAGCGCCACCCACAGATCCACATCCGCCGCGGTCAACTCCTCGCCCAGGACATACGGTCCGGGCCCGAGCCGACGGTCGAGCAGATCGAGCGCCGCGAGCGACGTCGCGGGGCGGTCGGCCCGCGTGATCCGTGTCTCGATGAGCTCCCCGACGGCGTCGATCTCCGCGGCGAGGGCCGGCGGGCGCAGCCGGGGGAGATGGCCGTGGCCGGGCGTGCTCAAGTGGTCGGCGATGTCGCGGAGGATGTCGGGCGTGTGGTTGCTGACGACACGCCCGCTCCAGCGGTCGCACAGCGCGGGCACGGTCAGCGGGCCGTCGTAGCGGTGCCAGGTGGCCTCGTAGGCCTCGCGCAGGCCCTGGGCGGCGGCCGGGGACGGGAGGCAGACGGTGGTGAGCGAGTCGCGGAGCCGGAGCAGGTCCAGGGTGATCGAGACGCGCAGTGAGCGCGGACAGCCCTGGGAGAGGAACACCTGATAGCGGTGCGGTGCCGGGTAGAAGCCGCCGGCGACATCGACGCCGATGCGGCTGCGGAAGCTGTGGCCGGGGCGGGGGTCGAGCAGCGCCGCCGGTCCTGAACTGCGCGGAATCGTCTCGGGCATGGCTCTCCACGTGCGAAATGGCTGGGCGGGAGGGAGCGGGAGGAAGGGCAGGCCCGGTGTCCGGGCGACCATGGGGCCGCGATCAGGCCGCGATCCGGCCGGGGCTCGATGACCGGTCGTCGTCGACCGGTCTCGGTCAGGCGGTCGGACTCAGGCGGCGCAGACGCGCAGCAGGTCGATGTGCAGCCGCCGGGTGAGGGAGCGAGGGCGGAGCGGGAGCGTCGACTGGAGAAGCCGCCGGGCTTCCCCGCTCATGCCGACAGTCCAGGGCATTTCCACCGGTCCCATCATCGAGGCTCGCGCGTCGCGAAGCCGTCGCCACCAGTGTCGTGGCGCTCCGCGGGGCCGTCAAGGAGCCAGTTGACGGCGGCTCATGGCACGGGCACCCGCCGACGGTCCAGTATGCGACCGGCGGTTGACGTGGCGCGCGATCTCCTGCTGAATGATGGCCATGACTGCCCAGCAGCGTTTGGTCACCCGCGGCCACATCGACTTCGGTCGGGTGTGGTCCGCCACCTGTTGCGCCTGACTCGGCAGCGGACCGCCGAAGTGGTCCACCTCCGCTCGTGACCGTCGCGGTCCGAGCCTTCGCATCGCGCGCTGTTCCCGTGGACGAGCACTGACTCGCGGCCGGACGGCGCCTTGAACCCGTACGCGCGCGCCGCGGCCACGTTGGCGCCGCCGCGCCCGGGTCACCCATGTCTTCTCCCCGCGCCCGCTCCGCGCCCACCTCCCCGAAAGGCCACTCCCATGCCCGTGGAAAGTCCCCGTCCGGCCCGGGAGCACGGATGACCTCCGTCGCGCAACCGCCGCCCTCCCGGCTGAAACCGCCCGAGCTGACGGTCGTCCAGGCCCCGGTGTCCGACCCGCGCGTGCGGCCGTTGCTGCGCGAGCTGGGCGAGGAGTACTCGGCCCGCTACGGCAAGGACGCCCACGCCGAACTCGCCCGCTACCCCGACGAGGAGTTCACCACGGAGCGCGGCGGGGTGCTGCTGCTGTTGCTGGAGCACGGCGAACCCGTCGCGGGCGGCGCCTTCCGCCGGTACGACGAGAACACGGCCGAGCTGAAGCGGATCTGGACGCACTCCGGGCATCGACGGCGCGGCCTCGCCCGCCGGGTCGTGGCCGAGCTGGAGCGCGAGGCGGGCGCCCGGGGTTACCAGCGGATCTATCTGACCACCGGGCCGCGTCAGCCCGAGGCCCGCGGGCTGTATCTGGCCACCGGCTACACCCCGCTGTTCGACACCGAGGCCGACCCGGAGACCATCGGCCCGCTCCCGTTCGAAAAGCGCCTCACCGACCGACACGAGAATCACGACGCTGACCACGACGACCTGGCCTCGCTCAAGGTCGTGCCCACCCGCCACTACGCCCGCTGGGCCGCGGCCCTCGCCGTCCTGGTCCTCACCGCCCAGTTCCTCCACGGGCTGGTCACCAACCCCGTCTGGCAGTGGCGGGTCTTCGGCGAATACGTGCTGTCCGAGACCATCGTCACCGCCGTGGGGGTGACGCTCCAGCTGACCGCCTACTCGATGCTGCTCGGCTTCGTCCTCGGCACGGTGCTGGCGTTCATGCGGCTGTCGGCCAGCCCTGTGCTGCGGACCGTGGCCTGGACGTACGTCTGGATCTTCCGCTCCATCCCGATGATTGTCCAGCTGGTCTTCTGGTTCAACCTGGGCGCCCTGTACCGGCAGTTGGGCATCGGCATCCCCTTCGGCCCGGTGTTCTGGTCCGTCAGCAGCAACGACCTGATCGGCACCATCGGCGCGGCCCTCATCGGCCTGACGCTCCACCAGGCGGCGTACTGCGCCGAGATCGTCCGCGGCGGTGTCCTCTCGGTCGACCGGGGCCAGCTGGAGGCCGCGGCGGCGCTCGGCATCCCCAGGCTCCAGCAGATCCGGCGGATCGTCCTGCCGCAGGCCATGCGGGCCATCCTGCCCACCGCGGGCAGCGAGATCATCAGCCTCCTCAAGGGCACCTCGGTGGTCTACGTGATGGCCATCGGCGAGCTCTTCTACCAGGTCAAGGTCATCTACGGGCGCAACGGCATGGTCATCCCGCTGCTGATGGTCGCCACCGCCTGGTATGTGTTCCTGACCTCCGTGCTCTCGGTCGCGCAGTACTACGTCGAGCGCCACTTCGCCCGTGGCGCCGAGCGCACCCCTGGGAGGCGGTCATGGGTGAGGTGATGGTGGAGGTGCGCGGGGTCCACAAGAGCTTCGGGCCGCTGGAGGTGTTGCGCGGCGTGGACCTCCAGGTGCGCACCGGTGAGGTCACCGTGGTCCTCGGCCCGTCCGGATCCGGGAAGTCCACGCTGCTGCGCACCATCAACCACCTGGAGAAGGTCAACCGCGGCTGGATCAGCATCGACGGCGAGCTGATCGGCTACCGCAGATCGGGAAACCGGCTGTACGAGCTGAAGGAGCGGGACGTTCTGCGGCAGCGCACCCATATCGGGTTCGTCTTCCAGGACTTCAATCTCTTCCCGCACCTCACCGTGGAGGAGAACCTCGTCGAGGCCCCTGTCTCCGCGCTCCGCCGCCCGCGCAAGGAGGCCGCGGCGAGCGCCGCCCGGCTGCTGGAGCGGGTCGGGCTCGCCGACAAGGCGGGCGCCTACCCACGGCAGCTCTCCGGCGGACAGCAGCAGCGGGTGGCGATCGCCCGCGCGCTGGCCCTGGAACCCAAAGTGCTGCTGTTCGACGAGCCCACCTCGGCACTCGACCCGGAACTGGTCGGCGAGGTCCTGGATGTGATCAAGGACCTGGCGCGGACCGGCACCACGATGATCGTGGTGACCCATGAGATCGGCTTCGCCCGTGAGGTCGCCGACACGGTGGTGTTTATGGACGGCGGTGTCGTCGTGGAGCAGGGTCCGCCCGCGGCTGTTCTCGACGCCCCGCGCCACGAGCGCACCCGCGCCTTTCTCTCCAAGGTCCTGTGACCGGCCCTGGCCCGGCCCTCGCCCGCATCCCCGTATTCGTAGAGCAAGGAGATCCACCATGCCCACCCGCCGCTTCGCCACCGCCGCCCTCTCACTCGCCGCGGCCCTTGCCCTCGCCGCCTGCGGCAACCCCTCGGACGGCGGCACGACCGAGGTCGCGGCCAAGGACGGCACCCGTACGAAGATCAACCTGAGTGCGGACCAGAAACGCATCACCACCCCCAAGGTGGACTCCATCGCCGCGCAGGTGCCCGCGGAGATACGCAGGAGAGGCACCCTGGAGATCGTCGACTCCTCCGACTCCGCCGCGCCGCTGACCTTCTACGCCACCGACAACAAGACGATCATCGGAGTGGAGCCCGACCTCGCCTATCTGGTGGCCGATGTGCTGGGCCTCGAGCCGCACATCAACACCGTGTCGTGGGAGAACATCTTCGTCGGCCTGGACAGCGGCAAGTACGACGTCGGCTTCAGCAACATCACCGACACCGAGGAGCGCAAGGAGAAGTACGACTTCGCCAGCTACCGCAAGGACGACCTGGCCTTCGAGACGAAGAAGGGCAGCGGCCTGAAGGTCACCGGGCCCAAGGACGTGGCGGGTAGAACCGTAGCGGTGGACACCGGCACCAACCAGGAGAAGCTGCTGGTCGAGTGGAGCGAGGAGAACGTGAAGGCCGGCCGTGAGCCGGTGAAGATCAAGTACTACCAGAACCAGAGCGACACCTACCTCGCGCTCGCCTCCGGCCGGATCGAGCTCTTCCTCGGCCCCAACCCGACCGCCGCCTACCATGTGGCCTCCGCCGGGCAGACCGAGATCGTCGGCACCTACTCCGGCGCCGGCGCCACCCTCCAGGGCCTGATCGCGGCCACCACCAAGAAGGACAACGGACTGGTCAAGGCGGTGAACTCGGCGCTCAACGAGATCATCGACAACGGGAGCTACGCGAAGGTGCTGGGGCGCTGGGGCCTGTCGGCCGAGGCCATCGAGAAGTCGGAGATCAACCCGCCGGGCCTGCCCAAGACCAATAAGTGACCGATCCGGGGCGCGGGGCCGCACGGCTCTCGCGCCCCACCCCGGTTTGGCACCGTTCAGTTACGGAACGAACATCCCAAGCACACTGTTGTGTACAAGAATTTGGGGATGTCGCCACCGATCTGATTTCACGGTATGTACGGGGGATTCCATGCACCGTTCCATCGCTGCCGCCGCGGCGGTCGTCGCGCTCACCGCCGCTCTCACCGCATGTGGGGGTTCGGACGGGGACGGCGACAAGGCCGGGTCGACGAAGGGCACCCACTCCAGCGCCGCCGCCGAACCCGGCGGTGAGAAGTCGCCGGAGGCCGCGCCAAGCCAGGCGAGCTCGACGGCCGGCAAGCTCGGCGACACCCTCTCGCTCGTAGGAATCGTGGGCCTGGGTGAAACGACCGCGCCCACGGCCGACATCACGCTGAACAAGTTCGTGGACAACGCGAAGTCCCAGGGCGCCTACTTCGAGGCCGCCGACGGAAACCGCCTGGTCGCAGCGGAGTTCACGATCGTGAACACCGGCAAGGCCACCTACAGCGACGCCCCGTACACCCCGCCGACGGTCGTCGACACGGCCGGAACGGCACACAACGGCAAACCCGGGGATCCCACCGACGGCGAGTCCCTGAGCATCACGATGGCTCTCTCGCAGGGGGAACGGGCCACCGGCTGGGTGATCTTCGAGGTGCCGAAGAGCGCGAAGATCGCGAGCGTGACGTGGCAGATGGACCGCACAGGGCTCGACCCGGCACGCGTCGGGACGTGGACCCTCTAGAGGCGCCCCTTTCCCCACAGGACGGATGAGACCGCGAGCCGCCCTTGGGATGGGCCGCCGTATGTGCGGATACTGGGCGGTATGCGAATTGAATTCGATCCCGACGCTGTAGGTCGCACTCCCTTCTACAAGCTGCTGACCTCCGTGGTCGTCCCCCGGCCGATCGCCTGGGTGTCCACCGTCTCGGCCGCCGGGACCTGCAATCTGGCGCCGCACTCCTTCTTCACGGTCGCCTGTGTGGCCCCGCCGATCGTGCAGTTCACCTCCGTGGGGCGCAAGGACTCGCTGCGCAATGTGGAGGAGACCGGGGAGTTCGTGGTGAACTTCGCGCCCGAGCAGCTGTTTGAGCAGATCAACGAGACGGCGACGGACTTTCCGCCCGAGGTCGGGGAGTTCGAGGCGGTGGGCATCGCGCGGGAGCCGAGTCTGCGGGTGAAGCCGCCGCGGGTGGCGGCCTCGTCGGTCGCGCTGGAGTGCGAGCTGCACAGCACGGTGCGGCTCGGGGACTCCACCGTGGTGTTCGGCCGGGTGGTGCACGCCGCCGTCGATGAGCACGTCATGGACGACGGCCACCCCGAGGTGACCAGGCTGCGTCCGCTGGCCCGGCTGGGCAAGGACGAGTGGGCGACGCTCGGGGATGTGCTGGAGCGCCCCCGGATCCGGTACGCGGACTGGGAGGGCGGCGCGGGCGGCGGCGCGCGGAGCGGCATGTAGGGCGCGCTGCCCCGTGCCCATGCCCATGCCCATGGCGATCGTCTTCGACATCGGCTCGACTCTGGTACGTGAGGACCGGTACTGGGCGTCGTGGGCCGACTGGCTGGGGGTTCCCCGGCATACGTTGTCCGCGCTGGTCGGCGCGGTGGTGGCGCGGGGGCGGGACGACACGGAGGCGATCCGGCTCGCACGGCCGGGGGCCGATGTGCGGGCCGAGTGGCGGGCGCGCGAGGCGGCCGGGCGGGGGGAGCACCTGGAGGAGGCGGATCTGTATCCGGACGTGCGGCCGGCGCTGGACGCGCTGCGGGCGCTCGGGGTCCGGGTCGCCGTGGCCGGGAACCAGACGGAGCGCGCGGGTGAGCTGCTGCGCGCGCTGGAGCTGCCGGTGGACGAGATCGCGACCTCGGCTCGATGGGGCGTGGCCAAGCCCGATCCCCGCTTCTTCGGCCATGTCATGGAGCTGGCCCGGGCCGCGCCCCACGAGACCGTGTACGTGGGCGACTACCCGGCGCTCGATGTCCGCCCCGCCAAGGCCGCCGGGCTGCGGGCGGCGCATCTGAGGCGCGGACCGTGGGGGTGTCTGTGGGCGGACTCGGCCGACGCGGCCTTGGCGGACTGGCGCGTGGACTCGCTGACCGAGCTGGTCCGGGTGATCGGGGCGGCGCGGAGCGTTGGGTAAGGCTCGCACGGGGTGTGATGAATTCGCACCCCGTGTGATCAGAGTGCATGCATATATCTACCGCACACCCTCCCGCGCCCCGCGGCGTGGTGGTTGAGTCTTCATACAGCCCGCTCAGGTGCGCCAGGCCTGGGCGAAGGGGCCGCCGGACTCCTCCCTCCTCGGCCGGCGGCCCACCCCCAAACGCTCAGCCCGCGGACTCGGCCGCGTGCGCGCTCAGCACGCCGAGCGCGACGAGCGCGAACACCACAATGCCCAGCAGCACCCGGTAGACCACAAA
This sequence comes from Streptomyces sp. NPDC097640, assembly GCF_040302705.1. Taxonomy (NCBI): domain Bacteria; kingdom Bacillati; phylum Actinomycetota; class Actinomycetes; order Kitasatosporales; family Streptomycetaceae; genus Streptomyces; species Streptomyces sp. NPDC097640. The sequence goes on along the minus strand of NZ_JBEOSB010000022.1, from coordinate 111,997 downwards.
CGGCATGAAGCTCTTGGTGGTGATGAACTTCATGAACCATGCGATAACCGCGTATCCCACAACAAAAGCGATAACCGTTGCGAAGATCGTCGGGCCCCACGCCGTGTGGCCGTCCGAGGCGTCCTTCAGCTCATACGCTCCGGAGGCCAGCACCGCGGGCACCGCGAGCAGGAACGAGTAACGGGCCGCCGCCTCGCGGGTGTAGCCCATCAGCAGACCGCCGCTGATCGTCGCGCCGGAGCGGGACACGCCCGGCACCAGCGCCATCGCCTGGCAGAAGCCGAAGATCAGACCGTCCTTGATACCGAGCTCGCGCAGTGTCTTGCGCTGTACGGGGGCGCGGTGCTTGCCGCCCTTCTCGTCGCGGGCCGCCCGCCAGTCGGCGAAGCCCAGGATGAGGCCCATCACCACCAGCATGGTGGCGGTGAGCCGCAGATCACGGAACGGCCCCTCGATCTGGTCCTTGAGGGTCACGCCGAGCAGGCCGATGGGTATCGAGCCGACGATCACCAGCCACCCCATCCGGGCGTCATGATGGCCGCGCCACTCCTTGTTGAAGAGCGAGCGGAACCACGCCGAGACGATGTTGGCGATGTCCTTGCGGAAGTAGATCAGCACGGCGAGCTCGGTGCCGATCTGGGTGATGGCCGTGAAGGCGGGCCCGGGGTCGCTCCACCCCGCGAAGGCGGCGGTGAGCCGCAGATGGGCGCTGGAGGAGATCGGCAGGAACTCGGTCAGCCCCTGGACCAGTCCGAGAATGAATGATTCGAACCACGACATCGCGTCTACTATCCAAAGCCTGATCATGCACTGACCGGCGCAGCGGCGGGTCAGGCGGGGTGGCCGACGGGGAGGACCGGCCGCTGTGGATCAGCGCCGGTCGTCGGGGCAGCGTACCGTCCCCGGGTAAGAGGCCTACTAATGCCCTTGCCTTCCGGCCATGGGCGGACCCGGTTCGGCCGGTGTCGGCTCGGCCCGGGTGGTGTCCTGAACCGTTTCGCGTGTGCCGCCCAGCCGGCCCCGCCTGCGCCACGCCATGACGCATCCCACGAGCGCGGGCACCGCGATACAGGCCAGCGCGGCCAGGAACACCGGCGAGGTCGGGGTGGTGGCGCGGCTGCCCGCCACCGCGTACGCGGCGGTGTTCGGCACACTGCCGAGGGCGGTCGCCAGCAGGAACGGGACCCAGCCCATCCGTGACACGGCGGCACAGTAGTTCGCGGCGGCGAACGGTACGCCCGGGAACAGCCGGATCGCCAGCATGGACCGGAAGCCGTGCCGGCTCAGCTGCCGGTCGGCCGCCACCAGCCAGCGGGCGCGCAGCAGCGGCCGCAGCGCGTCCTGGCCCAGCAGCCTGCCCAGACCGAAGGAGATCCCGGCGCCCAGCACCGTCCCGGCCACCGCGGCGGCCAGCCCGGTCGAGGCCCCGAACAGCGCGCCCGCCGCCAGGTTCAGCAGCGGCCGCGGCACCAGGGCCGCGGCACACCCCCCGTACGCGAGCGCGAAGATCACCGCGGCCGTGCCGCCGGACAGCTGCGGCGGCCACCCCTCGGCCAGCAGCCGGTGCGGCTGCCACGCCCAGACCGCGCCCGCGGCGCCCGCCAGCAACGCCACCAGCAGGCACAGGCGCAGCCGCGGCGAGAGCAGCGCACGGGCGCGGCGCTCGGCCGGTGTGGCGGGCGGGGCGGCGACATCCAGCATCGAAGGAGCGTATCCGAAGCGGTCCTTGGGCGGCTCCGCGGCCGTCCCCCGGCGGTCGGCCGCCGTTCGCCGCCGGGCCCGGCGACGAAGAACCAGGCGAGGAAAAACCATTCGACGGGCGCCCCCCGATACGCGACGATCAGCGGTATGTTCCGGCAGTCCTTCCTCGTGACGACGTCCGCAGTCGCGGACGCGCCGAAGGCTGCCGTCCTTCAGGTCGCACCTCCGATCGCCGCATGCGCGTCCGCCTGCGTCGACGGCGCCCGACTCTGACCCTCCTCGGACACCTCCGACGGGACCCCGCCAGGGGAGGGTCGGTCCGGCCCTGGGGTCCTCCTTTCAGCGTCGCTGTTCCGAGGAGGAACGGATCCATGTCCAAGCAGGCCTATCTGCGCACCAAGCCGCATCTGAACATCGGCACCATCGGCCATGTCGACCACGGCAAGACCACGTTGACCGCCGCCATCACCAAGGTCCTCAGCGAGCGCGGCGCCGGCGGCACCTACGTCCCCTTCGAGCGCATCGACCGCGCCCCGGAGGAGGCGGCGCGCGGCATCACCATCAACATCGCGCACGTCGAGTACGAGACGGACACGCGCCACTACGCGCACGTCGACATGCCCGGCCACGCCGACTTCATCAAGAACATGGTGACGGGTGCGGCCCAACTCGACGGCGCGATCCTGGTCGTCTCGGCGCTCGACGGCGTCATGCCGCAGACCGCCGAGCATGTGCTGCTCGCCCGTCAGGTCGGCGTCGACCACATCGTGGTCGCCCTCAACAAGGCCGACGCGGGCGACTCCGAACTCACCGACCTGGTCGAGCTGGAGGTGCGCGAGCTGCTGTCCGCGCACGGCTACCCCGGCGAGACCACCCCCGTCGTACGGGTCTCCGGGCTGCGCGCGCTGGCCGGGGACCCGCGCTGGACCGGCTCCATCGAGGCCCTGCTCGACGCGGTCGACACCTATGTGCCGATGCCGGTGCGCTACACCGACGCCCCGTTCCTGCTCCCGGTGGAGAACGTCCTGACCATCACCGGGCGTGGCACGGTCGTCACCGGCGCCGTCGAGCGCGGCACGGTCCGCGTCGGCGACCGCGTGGAGGTGCTCGGCGCCGACACCACCACGGTGGTCACGGGCGTCGAGACGTTCGGCAAGCCGATGGAGTTCGCCGAGGCCGGGGACAACGTGGCCCTGCTGCTGCGCGGTGTCGCGCGGGACGCGGTGCGCCGCGGCCATGTGGTCGCCGCCCCCGGCAGCGTGGTGCCCCGGCGGCGCTTCACCGCGCGGGTGTATGTGCTGTCGGCGGCGGAGGGCGGCCGGCGCACACCGCTGTCCAGCGGCTACCGTCCGCAGTTCTACATCCGCACGGCCGATGTGGTCGGCGATGTCGACCTCGGCACGACGGGCGTGGCCCGGCCCGGTGACACCGTCACCATGGACATCGAGCTCGGGCACGCGCTGCCGCTGGAGTCCGGCCTGGGCTTCGCGATCCGCGAGGGCGGCCGCACGGTGGGCGCGGGCACGGTGACCGCGGTCGCGGACCAGAGTTGAGAACACGGCCGCCCCGATACGCCGCCACGGCGCACCGGGGCGGCCGGAGCCGCGCGTTCCACGCGGCACAATGCGAGCGTGGACGAGCCGATACCCGTGATCAGGGACGTGGACCGGGGCACCGCCAAGCTGATGCCGGACGTGGACCGGCCGCGCGCCTGGCTGCTCACGGTGGACGGCTCCCCCCAGTCGTATGTCGACCTGGACGACCCCACCCACCTGGAGTTCGAGTACGCGCGGCGGCTCGCCCACGTCCTGGAGCTCACCGGAGCCCCGGGCACCCCGCTGGACGTGCTGCACCTGGGCGGCGGCGCGCTCACCCTGCCGCGCTTCGTGGCGGCCGTCCGCCCCGGCTCGCGCCAGGAGGTGATCGAGGCCGACGGCGGGCTGCTCGATCTGGTCGCCGAGCGGCTGCCGCTGCCCGCCGGCGCGGGGATCGCGGTGCGCCGGGCGGACGCCCGTACCGCGCTGGAGGCCGCCCCCGGCGCGTCGGCCGATGTGATCGTGGCCGATGTGTTCGGCGGCTCGCGCGTCCCCGCGCACCTCACCTCCGTCGAGTACGCGCGCGCCGCCGCCTGGGCGCTGCGGCCGGGCGGCCACTACGCGGCCAACCTCGCCGACGGCGCGCCCTTCACCTTCCTCCGCTCCCAAGTGGCCACGCTCCAGGCGGCCTTCGCCCAGGTGTGCCTGATCGCGGAGCCCGCGGTGCTGCGCGGCCGCCGGTTCGGCAACGCGGTGCTGGTGGCCTCGGACCGCGAACTCCCGATCGACGGCCTGGCGCGCCGCACCGCCGCCGACACCTTCCCCGCGCGGGTCGAGCACGGCGCGGCGCTGGAGCGCTTCGTCCGAGAGGCCGCGCCCGTCCGGGATGTGGACGCGGTGCCCTCGCCCGAGCCGCCGGGCGGCGCCTTCAGTATCGGCTGACCGGCTCCGTCCCGTCCGGCTCCCTGCCGTCCGGCCGCGTCCCCTCCGGCTCGCCGGGGCCGCCCTCCGCGACGGGCGGGGGCCCGGCGGTGCGTCGCCGCAGCTGCCGTACGTCCGGCACCGCCAGCACGGCCAGGGTCAGCAGCACGATCAGCGCCGAGCACCCCCACAGCGCGGCGGTGCGGCCGAAGGCGCTCTCGGCCGGCCCGGCGAGCGCCGTGGCGATCGGGACCATGGACACCGAGCCGAACCAGTCGTACGAGGCGACCCGCGACAGCTTGTCCTGCGGTATCTCCTGGTGCAGCGCGGTCATCCAGGACACGCCGAACACCTCGATGGAGACCCCGCCGGCGAACATCACCGCGCACAGCGCGGGGACGGGCAGCGGGACGGCGAGCGCGGCCGAGGGCAGGGCGAACGGGAACACGCACACCGTGCCGACCAGCAGCAGCCGCCGTGGCTTCCAGCGCGTCATCAGCAGCCCGCCCAGGACGGTTCCGGCGCCGTATGCGGCGAGCGCGAGCCCCCAGGGCCGCGCACCACCCAGGTGTTCCTCGGCGACCAGCGGCCCGTACACCGCCTCGGCCGCCGCCACCACGGCGTTGACCACCGAGAACTGCACCACGATGCCCCACAGCCAGGCCCGGCTCGCCACCTCCCGCCAGCCGTCGCGCAGATCCCGCAGCAGCCCGCCGCTCTCGCGCCTGGCCACGTGGTCGACGTCGAGGAAGGCCCGCATGAGGCCCGCGAGGGCGAAGGCGGCGGCGTCGACGACCAGGACCCAGCCGGGGCCGACGGCCGCGATGAGCGCGCCGCCGAGCGCCGCGCCGCCGATCTGCGCGCCGTGCGTGCCCATCCGGAACACCGCGAAGGCGCGGCTGGCCTGTTCGCCGTCCACGCTGGAGAGCAGCATGCCCTCGGCGGCGGGGGAGAAGAACGCCTGCCCGGTGCCGCCGAGCGCGGAGAGCAGGGCCATCTGCCACAGCCGTGCCTCGCCGGACAGCACGAGCGCGGCGAAGGCGGCCTGGGACAGGCAGTTGAGGGTGTTGGCCGCGACCATCACGCGGTGGCGCGGCAGCCGGTCCGCGATCGCGCCGCCGATCAGCAGGAAGACGACGAGCGGGACGGTGCGCGCCGCGGCGACGAGGCCCACGTCGCCGCCGTCCCCGCCGGCCTCCAGGACCGCGAACGCCGCCGCGATCAGGGCTCCGGCGTTGCCGAGGCCCGTCACCACGGCGGCGGCGGTCAGCAGGCTGTAGTTGCGGCCGGCCCAGGCGGGGCGGTGTGGTCGCCGGCGTGCGGTTGAAGGGGTAGTCACCCGCGGACTATCCCCGGGGGCGAGCCCCGGCGCCAAGCGGATTTCAGCCGGATCGGCCCGGAAGCCGAATCGACGGGGGAGCCGGACCGGCTCAGGAGGTGGACTTCAGCGGCCGCAGCGTGCTCATGATCTTCTTGATGGTCTCGTCCGGGACCTCGTCCTTGACGCCCTTCGCCGCGTAGAGGACCCAGGTCGCGAAGTCGCCGTTGATGTCCGTGTACGTGACGGTGAACGACTTGCCGTCCGACGAGCACTTGTCGGTCTTCTTCACACCGGTGACGGTGGCCGAGGAGGAGTAGCCCGTGATGCCGTGGTCACTGGTGAACTTCTTCGGCTTGGTGTACTTGAAGGTGCCGGTCTTCTCCTGGTCGAAGACGGCGTAGACCCAGTTGAGCGCCTCGTTCTTGGCGGCCTCGGCCTGGGTCTTCGCGCCCTGGGCGCCCTTGGTGCCCGTTCCGGCCAGGGGGCTGGAGCCGGTGAGGCCGGTCTTCTTGTCCTTGACCGTGCAGTTCTCCCTCTTGTAGTAGGCGGGGCCGGTCATCGAGATGATCGGCTTGCCGTCCTTGGAGTACGAGCTCAAGGTGTCGGGCGACGCCACATACCAGCCGGCGGGGACGTCGAAGGCGTCGTGCCGCTTGGGGTTGACGACCGTCTTCCAGCCGGGGATGACCGGCTTGGCGGTCACGCCCGCGCGCGGGTTGTCCTCCTCCTCGCTGTCGCCGTCCTGAGCGGGTGAGCTCGCGGAGGAGGGCGCGGTGGCGGAGGGCTTCTTGTCGGTCTTCGCCTCGTCCTTCTTGCTGTCGTCCTTGTTCAGCACGAACACGGCGGTCACCCCGGCGGCGGCGACCACCGCCACCGCCGCGACGACGGCGATGACGGCCGTGCGGTTCTTCTTCCGCGGTGGCTCCGGCGGGCCGGGCTGCGCGGCGGGGCCGCCCCAGGCCTGCGTGGGCATGTCATACCCCGGCTGCGGCTGCCCCTGCGGCGGGTACTGCCCCTGTGGTGGGTACTGCCCCTGCGGCGGCTGTGGCTGCGGGGCCGGCGGCTGTGGCGGCTGGGGTTGCTGCGGCTGCCCCTGCTGGGGCTGCTGATAAGGATTCGGCTGGTGGTAACCCGGCTGCTGGTACGGGTTCGGCTGGTGATACCCCGGCTGCTGATAGGGGTTCGGATCTTGCGGATTCGGCTCGCCCCCGGGCGGCTGCTGTCCTGGCCACATGGCCAGTAACGATAAGGGGGACCAGGGGCGACGGCTATGGCCACCCCTCGGTGCGACCGCCCCCGCCGCGTTCGGCGACCGGCTCTCGCACGCCGTGCCGCTCAGCGGGAACCGGGACGGCCCCGCAGGCCATCTCCAGGGGAGGGAGCGTCGCACGTGCGATGTGGCGAGCCCGCGCTGATTGAGTAGGCTTCCCGACGTGCGCCGAATCGGCGCACGCCGGGAAAAGTCCGGCCGTCTGGGGAGGAACCGGCGTTGCATATCGAGGAATGGCTCGAGACCGTACCCGCGGTCAGCGTCTATCTGCTGGTCGGCCTGGTCATCGGCCTGGAGAGCCTGGGCATCCCGCTCCCCGGGGAGATCATTCTCGTCAGCGCGAGCCTGCTGGCGGCCTCCCAGGACCACATCGATCCATACATTCTGGGCGCCTCCGCCATCGCGGGCGCGGTCATCGGCGACTCGATCGGCTATCTCATCGGCCGGAGGGGCGGCCAGCCGCTGCTGAACTGGCTGGGCCGGAAATTCCCCAAGCACTTCAGCGCCGAGCATGTGGCCACTGCCGAGCGATATTTCCACAAGTGGGGCATGTGGGCGGTCTTCGTGGGCCGCTTCATCGCGCTGCTGCGCATCTTCGCCGGCCCGCTCGCCGGATGTCTGCGCATGCCCTACTGGAAGTTCCTGATCGCCAACGTGCTGGGCGGCATCGTCTGGGCGGGCGGCACCACCGCGGTCATCTACTCGGTCGGCAAGGTCGCCGAGGACTGGCTCAAGCGCTTCTCCTGGCTGGGCCTGGTGGCGGCGCTGCTCTTCGGCCTCGGCTCGATGCTCGTGATGAAGCGGCGCGCGAAGAAGGCCGAGGCGGCCAGGCGCGCCGAGTCCGGGGCGGCCGAGCCGGAGCCCGTCCCGGCCGCCGACTGACCCCGCCCGGTCCGCTCAGGCCCGCCGCTCCCGGTCCTCGCGCTCCAGCGCGGCGTCACGGTGGTGGCGGGCCAGCTCCGTATAGCCCGCCGCGTTCGCCCGGATCCCCTCCCGCTCCTCCTCGGTCAGCTCCCGCCTGACCTTCGCGGGCACCCCCGCGACCAGCGAGCCCGGCGGCACCTGCATCCCCTGCGGGACCAGCGCCTGCGCGGCGACCAGGGAGCCGGCGCCGACCCGGGCGCCATTGAGAACGGTGGCGCCCATGCCGACCAGCACATCGTCCTCGATGACACAGCCGTGCAGCACCGCGTTGTGGCCCACCGACACCCGCTCGCCGACGGTGGCCGGGAACCCCGGATCGGCGTGCACCGTGCAGTTGTCCTGGATGTTGCTCCCGGCCCCCACGCTGATCGTCTCGGTGTCGCCGCGCAGCACCGCGTGATACCAGACGCTCGCCCCGGCGCCCAGCGCCACATCGCCGATCACCACGGACGTCGGGGCGGTGAACGCCTCCGGGTCGACCTTCGGCTCCTTGCCGCCCACACCCGCGATCAACGCCCGCTCGGCCATGGCCCACTCCCTGGTGTCATCCGTCGCCGCCGCACCGTACGGCGCCGAGTGGCACGGTAGCCCCCGGAGGCCCGCCGTACAGTGTGATGGACGTTGGAGTGCACCACACCATTCAGAATATTGGACGGACGGATCGTGACGGACCTCGACCAGCTCACCCGGGCCCTCGCACGCAACCTCAGACGCCGACGCAATGAGCGTGGCTTCACCCTCGACGCCCTCGCGGCCCGCTCCGGGGTCAGCCGCGGCATGATCATCCAGATCGAGCAGGCCCGTACCAACCCGAGCGTCGGCACCACGGTCAAGCTCGCCGACGCGCTCGGGGTGGGCATCACCACCCTGCTCGACCAGGAGCGCGGCCCCCAGGTGCAGCTCGTCCCCGCCGAGCAGGCGGTGCGGATGTGGTCCACCGACGCCGGCAGCCACGGCACCCTCCTGGTCGGCGCGGAGGCGCACGGCCCGCTGGAGATGTGGGAGTGGCGGCTGATGCCGGGCGAGGGCAGCACGTCGGACCCGCATCCGTCCGGCACCTACGAACTGCTGCACGTCACGGTGGGCGAGGCCACCCTGACCGTCGGCGACGAGACCTATCCGGTGCCGGCCGGCTCCTCGGCGGCCTTCGAGGCGAGCGTCCCCCACGGCTACCGCAACGACGGCACGGAGCCGGTGGTGATGACCATGACCGTCTCCGTGCCGCCGGCGCGCTGAGGCGCCGGGCCGCGAGCCGTGCGGGCGGCGGATCGGGCCCCGGACGCGCTGCTAACTTGACCACATGAGTACGCCGATGGACGCCTTCGACGATGCCCGTCCCGCCGTCGAATGCCTCGACCTGCTGACCGCGCCGGTGGCCGACGCCCTGCGCGCCTGGCGCGGCCCGCTGCCCGTGGAGCAGGTGCTGTACGTGGACACCGACCCGGACATGGCCGACACGGCCGCCATCGTGGATCACTACGGGGCCTGGCTGCTGGAGCAGTCCGCGAACTGTGTGGTGGTCGCGGGCAAGCGGGGCGGCGAGGTGACCCTCGCCGCGTGCGTGGTCCTCTCCCACACCCGCGTGGACGTCAACGGCGCGGCGCGCCGCCGGCTCGGCGCCCGCAAGGCCTCGTTCGCACCGATGGACACGGCGCTCGGGGAGACCGGCATGGAGTTCGGCGGCGTCACCCCGATCGGCCTGCCCGCCGGCTGGCCGCTCCTGATCGACGCGGCCGTCGCCGACACCCCGTACGTCCTCATCGGCAGCGGCAGCCGCCGCGGCAAGCTCATCCTGCCGGGCAAGGCGCTCGCCGCGCTGCCGGGAGCGGAGGTCCTGGAGGGCCTCGGGGTCTGAGCCCCGGGCGCCTGGCCGCTGCTTCGGAGGCGGCCCGGCGCGGGGCGGCCGCCGCGGGGTCAGGCCAGCCGGGGGATCTCGATGGCGGGGCAGTGGTTCATCACCATGGCGAGCCCCGCGCCGCGGGTGCGCTCGTACGCCGCCTCGTCGACCACCCCCAGCTGGAACCACACCGCCTTGGCGCCGATGGCCACGGCCTCGTCGGCGACCTGGCCCGCCAGCTCGCTGTTGACGAACACGTCCACGACGTCCACCGCGAAGGGGATGTCGGACAACGACGCGTAACCCTGCTCCCCGTGCACCGTCTCGGCCTTCGGGTGCACGGGGACGATCCGCTTGCCGTACCGCTGGAGCACCTCCGCGACCCGGTACGCCGCGCGCGACTGGTTCGAGGAGAGCCCCACTACCGCCCAGGTGTCACCGAGCTCGGTGAGGATCTCGCGGATCTCCGCCGGATCGCCGTACACGCCTGCCTCCTGCTTGGACATCGTCTGGCCGGATGGTCATCTGCGTTCGGCAACCAACACGGGCCCCGGGCCATTCCCCCGGCGATCTCCGTAAGCCGAAGGCATAGGGTGGTCCGATGCAGGAGCGGTACCGGACGGTCGCGCGCGCGGGCGTGCACGAGATCGAGATCAACAGATCGCGCTTCCTCTGTTCGCTGGCGCCCGCCGCGACCGAGCACGAGGCCCAGGAGTTCATCCGGCGCGTCCGCGACGAGCACCCCTCCGCCAGCCACAACTGCTACGCCTACGTCATCGGCGCCGACGGCGGCGTCCAGAAGGCGAGCGACGACGGGGAGCCGGGCGGCACGGCGGGGGTGCCGATGCTCCAGATGCTGCTGCGCCGGGAGATGCGCTACGTCGTGGCCGTCGTCACCCGCTACTACGGCGGCGTGAAGCTCGGCGCGGGCGGGCTGATCCGCGCCTATGGCGGCGTGGTCGGCGAGGCCCTGGACGCGCTGGGCACCGTCACCCGGCAGCGGTTCCGGCTGGCGACCGTCACCGTCGGCCACGAGCGGGCCGGACGGCTCGAGAACGACCTGCGGGCCACCGGCCGCGCGGTGCGCGGCGTGCGCTATGCCGAGGCGGTGACCATCGAGCTGGGGCTCCCCGACGCGGACGTCGACGCCTTCCGCGGCTGGCTGGCGGACGTCACCGCGGGCGCCGCCGCCCTCGAGCTGGGCGGCGAGGCGTACCAGGACGCCCCGGGTGACTGAGACGTCGTTTGTACGAGGTTTGCAACAGTGGACGACGCGATCCCGGATCATGAGACCCTGCGAGGGTACGGTGACCTGGGATGTCGTTGATGCACACAGCTGGTGAACACGGTTGGTGAACACGGCTGATGAACACAGGTGACACGGGAACGGGGGGCCCATGGAACTGGCAGAGCACATAGCCGCGGTGCGCGCGGGTGCGGGTGATCCCGCCGCGATGGTCGGCGAGTTCCGGCGCACGGCCGTCCTGGTGCCGGTGGCCGATGACGGTTTCATGACGGCCGAGTACGGCGGCATCCGCTGGATCTACGCCTTCACCGACGAGTCCGCGCTGGCCCGCTTCGCCACCGCGCGCGGCTCCGCCCCGGGCCAGGAGTGGGAGTACGCCGCCGTGCTCGGCGCGCGGCTGCTGGATGTGATGGTTCCGGAGATGGGCCGCCCCGCGGGCGTCGCGGTGGACGTGGCGGACGAGGACGGGTCGATGATGTTCCCGCCGGTGCGCGGGATCGTCCCGGACGAGGTCGCGGTGGACATGGACGACGACGGGGCCGACGGCGGGGTCGGCGGCGAGCGGGCACAGGGGGCCGGACAGTGAGCAACGACGGGGATCTCAATGTCGGCAAGGAGTCCGTGGACCTGATCACCAGGGGTCTGCGGGCGGCGATCAGCGAACTCAAGGACGTCGGGGACAACACCGGCGCGCTTCAGGGCTCCGGGTTCTCGGACATGACGATGTCCAAGATGGAGGCCGGGGGCAAGGGCCTGGCCGATGCCTTCGAGGGGTTCTGCGACCGCTGGGAGTGGGGCGTCCGGGCGCTCGTCCAGGACGCGAACGAGATAGCCAACCGGCTGGGCCTGGCCGCGGGTCTGATGTGGGAAGAGGACCAGTACTGGGGCAACACCCTGAAGGTGACCGTGAACGCCCTCTCGCCGACCGGGAATCCGCACCTGACGGAGGAAGAGGTCGCGCAGCAGGGCTGGGGCGACATCTTCACCCCGGACATGCCGGACTACAGCGCGGCGTCCTGGGAGCGGGCCGGTGACGAGATGGGGCAGACCTGGAAGGACACCGGGCGCGCCCTGCTCACCGAGGGCAACGGCGGAATCCGCACCGACATGATGAACGACCTGCTCGGGGTCGACGACCAGCAGTTCAACCAGCAGCTGGACGACACCTTCGGGCCCTCTCCCGAGGAGCGCGCCCGGCAGCAGGAGCAGCAAGGGGGACAGTAGCGGCTGCTGCCCGCGGCACGACACAGCACACAAGACGGCACAGCAGTACGACAGCCACGGCAAGGCGGCTGGCACATCCACGCTGATCGGGGGATAAGCGTCCATGGGGCTTGGGGATTTCGTTCCGGACTCGTTGGAGGACTGGGTCGAGGACCGGGTGGAGGACGTCGGTGAGGCCATCGACGTCGCCGGGGACTGGACGGCGGACCGGCTGGATGATGTCGGCTGGGAGAGCGGTGCGGACTGGGTCCGGGACAAGACCGATTCGGCGGCGAACGCGCTGGGCGCGGATGTCGACGAGATGCAGTTGGGTGAGTCCGAGGATCCGAAGAAGCTGGTGCACGGCAGTCCGGACAAGCTGCGGACCACGGCGGGTCATCTGAGGGATTTCCAGACCGCGTTCGACAATGTGGGCAAGGGGTTGCAGGGGCTGGACGCGGCTCATCTCAAGGGCAAGTCGGCGGATGCTTTTCGGGAGAGTGTGTCGGTCGAGCCGAAGAAGTGGTTCACGGCGGCGGACGCGTGCGAGAAGGCGGCCGGGGCGCTGGACAGCTTCGCGGGGACGGTGGAGTGGGCGCAGAAGCAGGCCGAGACCGCGATCGCGCGTTATAAGAAGGGCAAGAAGGCGTCGGATGATGCGCGATCGGCGCACAACGACAAGGTGTCGGCGTACAACACGGCGGTGGACGCGTACAACGCGAAGCCCGCGGACAAGCGTGACAAGTCGACGCTGCCGGAGAAGCCGGGGGAGTTCCATGACCCGGGGACGGCGGATGTGCAGGCCGCGCAGGACATTCTGAAGGAGGCGCGGCGGCAGCGGAACGAGGCGCAGACAACGGCGAAGGCGGCGGTGGAGACGGCGCGTGACAAGGCGCCGGCCAAGCCCTCGTACGCCAGGCAGCTGATGGACGGTGTGGACGGGCTGAACCTGGACGCGTCGCACTTGGTGGGCGGCATCGTCAAGGGGACCGTCGGCATCGCCAGCTTCGCCCGGCAGCTCAACCCCCTGGATCCGTACAACATCACCCACCCCGCCGAGTACGTCACCAGTCTCAACAACACGGCCGCCGGCCTGGTGCGTGTGGCCAACGACCCGTGGGGGACGTTGGGCGGCATGTGGGACACCTTCCAGAAGGACCCGGGTGAGGGGATCGGCCGGCTGGTGCCGGAGCTGATCGGCACCAAGGGCCTGGGTGGTGTCAAGAAGGCCATGGGGCTCGGCAGGCGGGCGGCGGAGGTGAAGCCGCCCGGCCGCGCCCATCTGAACGAGAACGGTCCTGAGGGACCGTCGACGCCCAACCGGAAGAAGGAGAAGGAAGGTTCGGACCCGATCGACTTCGCCACGGGCCGGATGTTCCTGCCGCAGCGGGATGTCGCCCTGCCCGGCGTGCTGCCGCTGGTGTTCCGGCGTCAGGTGGAGTCGGGCTACACGGCGGGCCGGTGGTTCGGCCCGTCGTGGGCGAGCACGGCCGACCAGCACCTGGAGATCGGCCCGGAGGGCGTGGTCTTCGTCTGCGAGGACGGGCGGCTGCTCGACTACCCGCACCCCGCGCCCGACCTGCCCACCCTGCCGAAGGCGGGGGTCGCGCGCTGGCCGTTGGAGCGCTCGCCGGAGGGGGACGCGTACACCGTCACCGACACCGACGCCGGCCTCACCTACCTCTTCACCGCTCCTAGGGACGGTGCCGACGGGATCGCGCCGATCGAGGAGATCCGCGACCGCAACGGCAACCGGATCGCCTTCCACCACGCCCCCGACGGCACGCCCACGGACATCGTCCACTCGGCGGGCTACCACCTGAAGTTCACCACCGAGGACGGCCGGATCACCGCCCTGTGCCTGTCCGGCGCCGCGTCCGACGGCTCGGATCTGACGCTGGTGCGCTATGGCTACACCGACGGCAACCTCACCGAGGTCGTGAACTCCTCCGGTCTGCCGCTGCGGTTCGAGTACGACGACGAGCGCCGGGTGATCTCTTGGACGGACACCAACGACCGCCGCTACGACTACGTCTACGACAACCGCCACCGCTGCATCGCCGAGGGCGGCACCGAAGGCCATGTCTCCATCCGGGTCGACTACCACGGTGTCGACCAGCGCACCGGCCACCGCATCACCACCGTCACCACGGCCGCAGGCCACACGATGAAGCACCTGGTCAACGACGCGTGCCAGGTCGTCGGCCGGATCGACCAGATGGGCGCCCGCACCCACACCGAGCACGACCGCCATGGCCGGATGCTGGCCCACACCGACGCTCTCGGCCGCCGGATCGGCTACGCCTACGACGGGCACGGCCGGCTGGTGGCCGTCACCTACCCCGACGGCGGGCGGTCCAGCGCCGTGTACAACGACCTGGGCCTGCCCGTCTCGATCACGGAGGTCGACGGGTCCACCAGGACGAAGGAGTACGACGAGCGCGGCAACCGCACCGCCGACACCGACCCCACCGGGGCCACCACCCGTTACCGCTACGACGAGCTGGGCCGGCTCACCTCGGTCACCAACGCCCTGGGCGAGACCTCCCAGGTGCGCTGTGACGCGGCCGGCCTGCCGGTGGAGATCACCGACGCGCTCGGCGCGACCACCGGCTACGAACGCGACGCGCTCGGCCGCCCGGTCACCATCATCGACCCCCTCGGCGCGACCACTCGGCTGGAGTGGTCGGTCGAGGGCAAGATGCTGCGCCGCATCCGCCCGGACCACACCGAGGAGGTGTGGACCTACGACGGCGAGGGCAACTGCACCGACCACGTCGACGCGGCGGGCGGGGTGACCACCTACGAGTACACCCACTTCGACCTCCTGGCCGCCCGGACCCAGCCCGACGGCACCCGCTACGCGTTCGAGCACGACGCCGAGCTGCGCCTGACCAAGGTCACCAACCCGCAGGGGCTGACCTGGGCCTATGAGTACGACCCGGCGGGCCGGCTGGTGTCCGAGACCGACTTCGACGACCGCACGACGGGCTATGAGCACGACGCGGCCGGCCAGTTGGTCTCACGCACCACCCCGACCGGGCAGAGCATCGCCTTCCGACGGGATGTGCTCGGCCGCATCATCGCCAAGGACACCGACGGACACACCACCACCTACGGCTACGACGCCGCCGGACACCTGGTCTCGGCCGCCGGCCCGGACGCGGAGATCGTCTTCCGGCGCGACCGGGTCGGCCGGGTGAAGTCCGAGCTGGTGGGCGACCGCGTGCTGACGTACGCGTACGACGCCCTGGGCCGCCGTACCCGCCGCACCACCCCCAGTGGCGCCACCACCACCTCCGCGTACGACGCGGCGGGCCACCGCACCACCCTCACCGCCTCCGGCCACACCCTTGCCTTTGAATACGACGCCGCGGGGCGCGAGGTCACCCGCCACATCGGGGACGAGCTCTCCCTGTCCCACCTCTGGGACCCGGCGGGTCGCCTGGCCGAGCAGTCCCTGGCCGGCCCGACCGCGGGAACGGTGCAGCGCCGCGCGTACAGCTACCGGGCCGACGGTCATCTGGTCGGCGTGGAGGACCAGTTGCGCGGCCACCGGTCCTTCGAGCTGGACGCGATGGGCCGGGTCACCGCGGTGCACGCCAGGCGGTGGAGCGAGACCTACGCCTATGACGAGGCGGGCAATCAGACCCACGCCACGTGGCCCGCCAGGCACCCTGGCTCGGAGGCGGCGGGCGAGCGCGCGTACACCGGCACCCGCCTCACCCGGGCGGGCCGGGTCCGCTACGAACACGACGCGGCGGGCCGGGTCACCCTGCGGCAGAAGGACCGGCTGTCGAAGAAGCCGGACACCTGGCGCTACGCGTGGGACGCCGAGGACCATCTGACGTCCGTGACCACCCCCGACGGCACGGTGTGGCGCTATCTCTACGACCCCCTCGGCCGCCGTACCGCCAAGCAGCGGCTGGCGGCGGACGGCGAGACGGTGGTCGAGCGGACCGACTTCACCTGGGACGGCGCGATCCTCGTCGAGCAGACCACCACGGTCCCCGGCCGCACCGACCTGGTGAACCTGACCTGGGACCACGACGGGATCCGACCGCTCGCCCAGTCCGAGCGCATCACCGACGCCACCGGGCAGCGCGAGATCGACCGGCGTTTCTTCGCCATCGTCACCGACCTGGTGGGCACCCCCTCCGAACTCGTCGACGAGTCGGGGCAGATCGCCTGGCGCACCCGTACCACCCTGTGGGGCAGCACGACCTGGGCCCGCGGCAGCACGGCCTACACCCCGCTGCGCTTCCCGGGGCAGTACCACGACCCGGAAAGCGGTCTGCACTACAACTTCCACCGCTATTACGACCCCGAGACCGCCCGCTACACCGGCCCCGACCCCCTGGGGCTGGCCCCGGCCCCCAACCCGGTCACGTACGTCCACAATCCCTTCGCCGCGACCGATGTCCTCGGCCTGACACCGGATTACCCGAACGAGCCGGATCCCCAGAAGAGCTGGACCAGCCCGGCCGGGCTGAACCGGCACTTCGTCGATCACGGTCAGGACCTCGGCTACTATCGGCTGGAGGATTACGCGGAAGGCGCCCACGACCTCATGGCGGGCGAGCGCCGGGCCGGTGTACGGGAAAAGGACAGTCTCATCGAGGGCAAGGTCTATCGCTGGGATCCGGAGACCCACGAATACGGTGTGAAGGACCGGAGTACAGGAAAGATCATCACGTACTTCGACAGCTCCATCGACCGCGGCGGGAAGAGCTCGAACGCCTGGGCCCAGAAGTACTGGGACCAGAACACGCCAGGCGTGGAAGAGTGACGGACATGGCGAGAGAGAACGAGAAAGTGGCGACGGACAAGGTCGCCTGCCCCTGCTGCGGATTTCTCACACTCGAGGCCAGAGGGTGGTACGAAATCTGTCCGGTCTGCTGGTGGGAGGACACCGGGCAGGACGACCACAACGCCGACGAATACATCGGCGGCCCCAATCGCGTCACGCTGACCGAGGCACGGGCGAATTTCGCGGAATTCGGCGCCTCCGAGGAGCGCCGGCGCTCCCGGGCCCGGGCACCGCTCCCGGAGGAGTACCCGCCCGGCTGACGCCCGGCGCGGGGGCGGCCCGCGTGCGCCGGGAAAACCGAGGTCCGTGCCGCGCGGGGCACCGGCGGGAGATAGCGTAGGGCCGTACTCGTGCCCGGAACGGAGAGCCGGCGGCGGGGAGTCGGCGACGGGAAGGTGAACGAGCGTGCGGGGCGGGGCCGGGCTGTGAGATTTCTGCACACATCGGACTGGCACCTGGGGCGGTCCTTCCACCGGGTGAACCTGCTCTCCGAGCAGCGGCGGTTCATCGACCACCTGGTCGAGACCGTGCGCGAGCAGCGGGTCGACGCCGTGCTCGTCGCGGGCGACGTCTACGACCGGGCGGTGCCGCCGCTCGCCGCCGTCGAGCTCTTCGACGACGCCCTGCACCGCCTCGCCGGCCTCGGCGTGCCGACCGTGATGATCTCCGGCAACCATGACTCGGCCCGGCGGCTCGGCGTCGGCGCCGGGCTGATCGAGCGGGCCGGAATCCATCTGCGCACCGACCCCGCGGGGTGCGCCACCCCGGTCGTCCTGGCCGATGACCACGGCGACGTCGCGTTCTACGGCCTGCCGTACCTCGAGCCCGCGCTCGTTCGGGAGGCGCTGGGCGCGGAGGCGGCCGGGCACACCGCGGTGCTGCGCGCCGCCATGGACCGGGTGCGCGCCGACCTCGCCACCCGGGCGCCCGGCACCCGCTCGGTCGTCCTCGCCCACGCCTTCGTCACCGGCGGCGCGCCCAGCGACAGCGAGCGCGACATCACCGTCGGCGGCGTCGACTCCGTCCCCGCCGAGATCTTCGACGGCGTCGACTACGCGGCGCTCGGACATCTCCACGGCTGCCAGTCCATCACCGAGCGGATCCGCTACTCCGGCTCGCCGCTCGCCTACTCCTTCTCCGAGGCGCGGCACCGCAAGTCCATGTGGCTCGTCGACCTCGGCCCCGGCGGCGCCGTGGCCGCCGAGCGCGTCGACTGCCCGGTGCCCAGGCCGCTGGCCCGGATCCGGGGCCGGATCGAGGAGCTGATCGGCGACCCCGACCTGGCCCGGCACGAGGACGCCTGGGTCGAGGCGACCCTCACCGACCCCGCGCGCCCCCACGAGCCGATGCCCCGCCTGGCGCGGCGCTTCCCTCACCTGCTGAGCCTGGTGTTCGACCCCGAGCGGGCCCCCGAGGACCCGCTCGCCTCCTACGCACAGCGGCTGCGCGGCCGCACCGACCGGCAGATCGCGGAGGACTTCGTGGCCCATGTGCGCGGCGGACGCGGCCTCGACGAGGCCGAGCGCGCGGTGCTCGGCGCCGCGCTGGACACCGTACGGACCGTGGGGGAGGCGGCGGAATGAGGCTGCACCGCCTCGCCATGACCGCCTTCGGGCCCTTCGGCACCACCCAGGAGGTCGACTTCGACGAGCTGTCGTCCGCCGGGCTCTTCCTGCTGCACGGGCCGACCGGCGCGGGCAAGACATCCGTGCTGGACGCCGTCTGCTACGGCCTGTACGGGCAGGTGCCCGGCGCCCGGCAGGGCAGCGGGCTGTCCCTGCGCAGCGACCACGCCGACCCGCACACCCTCACCGAGGTCGTCCTCGAACTCACCGCCGGCGGACGGCGCCTGGAGATCACCCGCCGCCCCGAGCAGCCCCGCCCCAAGAAGCGCGGCGCCGGCACCACGCGCGAGAAGGCGCAGAGCCGGCTGCGCGAACACCTCCCCGGGGCCGGGGAGTGGAAGGCGCTCAGCCGCTCGCACCAGGAGATCGGCGAGGAGATCAGCCAGCTGCTCGGCATGAGCAAGGAGCAGTTCTGCCAGGTGGTGCTGTTGCCCCAGGGCGACTTCGCCCGCTTCCTGCGCGCCGACGAACTGGCCCGCGGCAAGCTGCTCGGCAAGCTCTTCGACACGGGCCGCTTCGCCGCCGTCGAGGAGCGCCTCGCCGAGCTGCGGCGCGCCGCGGAGAAACAGGTCGTCGGCGGTGACGAACGGCTGCTCGCCCTGGCCCACCGCATGGCACAGGCCGCGGGGCCCGCCCTCGATGCGCAGCAGCTGCCCCACCTCGCCCCCGGCGAGCCGGGGCTGGCCGGCGCCGTCCTGGAGTGGGCCGCCGTCGCCCGTACGACCGCCCGCGAGCGACAGGACATCGCGCTCGCCGCGCTCCACGCCACCGAGACCGCCCACCGGGCCGCCCGGCGAGCGGCCGACGCCGAACGCGAGCGCGCCCGCCTCCAGCGCCGCCACGCCGACGCACGGCACCGCGCCGACGCACTCGAACAGCAGCGCCCCGAGCACGACCTGACCCGCGAGCGGCTGGAGCGGGCCCGCGCGGCCGATGCCGTCGCCCCCGCCCTGGACCTCCACGCGGCCGCCGAACGCGACCACACCACCGCCACGGCCACCGACCGCACCGCCCGCACCCGCCTCGCGGCGGAGCCCGGCCTGGAGCTTCGGCGGACGGCCTCGGTGGACACCCCCGCGCCCGGCGGAATCGGACTCCCGGGGCCGCGCGCCGCGGCGGGTGACGAGTCCGGGCAGCGGGTGCTGACGGAGCCGGGGGCCCGGTGGCGCGCCCACGAGCCGGGTCCGGCGGCTGACGGCGGCGGGCCGCAAGGTGTGGCGCGGCCCGCCCACGGGCAGGCCGACGCGGGGTCCGGCCAGACGGCCCGGGCCGGCGCCGGCACGTCGGGGCTTGCGGGCGCGGACGTCGCGCCGTCGGCCGACGAGGAGCGAACGCCGGGTGTGCCGCCGCGGGCCCACGGGCTTCAGGCGGCGGAGGGCGTGCCGACGGAGGCCGGAGGGCTCGCCGGCGCGCCGGGCGCGGCGGGCGGTGACTCCGGGCGGCCGGGCGCGGCCGCTACGTGCGGAGCGCTCGCGGTGCCGGAGCAGGGCTCCGGGGAGCGTGGTGGGACGCCGGGCGTACCGGACCTCGCGCGCGGCGACGCCGGGTGGCTGGCCGCTGAGGAGCGGCGGCTGCGGGAGGAGTTGGGGTCGCTGGGCGCGGCGTGGCGGGCCGAGCGGCGGGCGGGGGAGGCGGCCGACGAGGTCGCGCGGCTCGACCGGCAGGCGCGTGCCGACGAGGAGGCGATCGAGGAGGCCGGGCAGTGGCTCGCCGGGTGGGAGACGGCGCGCCAGGCGCATACGCGGCGCGTCGAGGCCGCGCAGGAGGCGGTCACTCGGGCCGAGCAGCTCGCGGGGCAGCTCGCCCCGGCCCGGCAGCGGCTCGAGGCGGCCCGGCGGCGGGATCTGGTCGCCGGGCAGGCGGCCGAGGCGGACCAGCGCCTGCTGCGCTCCCGCGAGGAGGCCGCCGCGGCACACGAGACATGGCTGGACCTGAAGGACCGGCGGCTGCGCGGCATCGCCGCCGAGCTCGCGGCGGGGCTGCGCGGCGGCGAGCCGTGCGCGGTGTGCGGGGCGACCGAACACCCGCGCCCCGCGCGCCCGGGCGCGGGCCATGTGGACCGTACGGCGGAGGAGGCCGCGCTGGCGGCCTACCGGCGGGCCGAGGCCGGGCGGGAAGAGGACGAGCGGGGGCGGCAGTCGCTGCGGGAGGCTCTGGCGGGCGCGGAGGCCGCCGCGGGCGGCGGCACGGCGGAGGAACTGGACCGGGCCGTGGCCGACGTGGAGACCGCGCTGACCGAGGCGCGCGGGGCCGGGGCCGACGGCCACGCCGCGCGCGAGGCCCTGGCCCACGCCGAGGAGGAGCACGAGCGGCGCCTGGCCCAGAAGCAGGAGGCCGAGCGCCGCGCCGCGGGGCGCACCTCGCACCGCGAGGCCCTGGTGCGGGAGCGGGCCGCGCTGCTGGCGGACCTGGAGCGGGCCCGCGGCGGAGCCGCCACCGTGGCCGAGCGCGCCGCGCGGCTGGAGCGCCACGCGGGGCTGCTGGCCGGGGCCGCCGAGGCGGCCCGCGGGGCGGAGGCCGCCGCGCGGCGGCTGGCGGAGGCGGAGGCGCGGCTCGCGGACGCCGCGCGCCGCGCGGGCTTCGAGACGCCGCACGCCGCGGCCCGCGCCGTCCTGCCCGCGGCGGACCAGCGCGGGCTGCGGCACCGCCTGGACCAGTGGCAGACGGAGTCCGCGGCCGTCGCGGCGGAGCTGGCCGACCCGCAACTGGCCGCGGCCGCGCAGGAGCCGCCCGCCGACCCCACCGCCGCCGACGCGGCGGCCGAGGCGGCCACCCGGGCGCTGCGCGAGGCGTCGGCGCGGGACGCGGCGGCCCGTACCCGCTGCCAGGAGCTGGACAAACTCTCCGCCCAGGCCGTCGCCGACGCGCGGCGGCTCGCCCCCCTGCGCGACGAGCACGACCGCCTGGCCCGGCTGGCCACACTCGCCGCGGGCACCTCCGCCGAGAACGAGCGGAAGATGCGCCTGGAGGCGTATGTCCTGGCCGCGCGGCTCGAACAGGTCGCGGCCGCGGCCAGCGCGCGGCTGCGGCACATGTCAGCCGGGCGCTACACGCTGGTGCACTCCGATGCCCGGACGGGCGGCCGTGGCAGGTCGGGCCTGGGCCTGCATGTCATCGACGCCTGGACGGGCAGCGAGCGCGACACCGCCACCCTCTCCGGCGGCGAGACCTTCTTCGTGTCGCTCTCGCTCGCCCTCGGCCTCGCCGACGTGGTGACGGACGAGGCGGGCGGCACCCGGCTGGACACCCTGTTCATCGACGAGGGCTTCGGCAGCCTGGACGAGCAGACCCTCGACGAGGTCCTGGACGTACTGGACTCGCTGCGCGAGCGGGACCGTACGGTCGGCATCGTCAGCCATGTCGCCGATCTGCGGCAGCGCATACCGGTGCGGCTTGAGGTGGTGAAGGGCCGGGACGGATCGGCGGTGCGCCACCGTACGGCCGGGGCCACGGCGGGGGCGGGCCGCCGCCCCTGACGCGTCCCCAGGAGCGGCGGGGCGGCCCCAACGGGGCGGGCCGGGACCGACCTCGCCGGGACCGGCCCCGTCGCGGGGCCGGTCCCGGAGTGCCCGTCAGATCGCCGAGAGCTCGGCCACCAGATCGTCCAGGCCCAGTGAGCCCTGCGAAAGGGCCGCCATGTGCCAGGACTTGGCGTCGAAGGCGTCGCCGTGGGCCTTGCGGGCCGCCTCGCGCCCGGCCAGCCAGGCGCGCTCGCCCAGCTTGTAGCCGATGGCCTGGCCCGGCATGCCCAGGTAGCGCACCAGCTCGCTCTCGACGAAGTCCGCGGGCCGGCCGCTGTGCTTGCCGAAGAACTCCTGCGCCAGCTCCGGCGTCCAGCGCTCCCCGGGGTGGAACGGGGAGTCGGCGGGGATCTCCAGCTCCAGGTGCATACCGATGTCGATGATCACGCGCACCGCGCGCATCATCTGCGCGTCGAGATAGCCCAGGCGCCGCTCGGAGTCGGTCAGGAAGCCCAGCTCGTCCATCAGCCGCTCCGCGTACAGCGCCCAGCCCTCCGCGTTGGCGCTGACCATGCCGACCGTGGCCTGGTAGCGGGAGAGCCGGTCGGCCACATGCGCCCACTGCGCGAGCTGGAGATGGTGGCCGGGCACACCCTCGTGGTACCAGGTGGATACCAGGTCGTAGACGGGGAAGCGGGTCTCGCCCATGGTGGGCAGCCAGGTCCGGCCGGGGCGGGAGAAGTCCACCGACGGCTGGGTGTAGTACGGCGCCGCCGCGCCGCCCGGCGGCGCGATCATCGACTCGACCCGCTTGACCCGCTCGGCCAGGTCGAAGTGGGTGCCGTCCAGCGCCTCGATGGCCTGGTCCATGAGCTGCTGGAGCCAGACGCGGGTCTCCTCGACGCCCTCGATGGCCTCGCCGTGCTCGTCGAGGTGGCGCAGCGCCTCCCAGGGGGTGGCGCCGGGGAGGATCTTCTCCGCCTCGGTGCGCATCTCGGCGTGCAGCCGGTGGTATTCGGACCAGCCGTAGGCGTACGCCTCGTCCAGGTCGAGGTCCGTGCCGTTCCACATGCGCGCCCAGGTGCGGTAGCGCTCGCGCCCGACGACATCGGGGGCGTCCTGGACCGCCGGTCCGTACACATCGCGCAGCCAGTCGCGGAGCGCGGCGAGGGCGGCGGTGGCCTCGATCGCGGCCCCGTCCAGCTCGGTGCGCAGCGCGTCGGGGCCGCCGGACGCGAAGTCGGCGAACCAGCCTCCCTCGCCGAGGGGCTGCGCCGTGCCGTCGGCGCCGATCCATTCGCCGAGCTGGCCGACGACCGTGGTCACCTGCCGGGGGCCCGCGGGCAGCTCCCGGCGCAGCCCCTCGGCGAGCGAGGCGCGGTATCCCTCCAGGGCGGCCGGCACGGCGCGCAGCCGCGCGGCGACCGCCGCCCAGTCGTCCTCGGTCTCGGTCGGCATCACGGTGAAGACGCCGCGCACCTCGTGGAGCGGGGAGTGGAGGTTGCTGACGGCCCGCAGCTGCTCGTGAGCCTCGTGCACGGCGAGTTCGGCGGTCAGCCGCTCCCGCAGCAGCCGGGCGCAGCGCCGCTCGCTGTCGCTGTCCGCACCGGGCCGCGTCTCGGCCTCGGCGAGCCGGTCCAGGGTGGTGCGGGCGAGGCTCGCGAGCGCCTCCCGCCCCGCGGGGGAGTAGTCCGGCAGGCGCCGGGCGCTCTCGGGCACCCCCAGGTAGGTGCCGGTGATCGGATCGAGTGCGATGAGGGCGTCGACGTAGGCGTCGGCCACCTGGCGGGGCAGGGATGCGTCATTGGTGTCGGACATGCGGCCATCCTCGTACGGCGGGAGGTGTCGCGTCACGGGCATTGGACGTGACGTACCTGACCGAGATCATCTCGTGCCGGACCGGCCCGCGTCCCCGCCCGCTACGCGCCCGAGGTGGTCACCGCGGGTGAGAGCCGGGCGGTGATGACGAGCGTGCCCTCCTCGATCTGGTAGTCCAGCGGCAGCTCCAGCGCGCGCATCGCCGCGACCATGCCGGTGTTGGCCGACTGGGTGACGGCGTAGACGCATCCGCCCCCCGCCTCCGCGGCCATCGCGACCAGCCGCCGGAGCAGCTCGCCGCCGATGCCCCGCCGCTGCCACTCGTCCTCGACGAGCAGCGCGATCTCGGTCTCGTCCCCGTCCCACAGCAGATGGCCGAGGGCGACCAGCCGTCCGGAGGCGGTGTACGCGGCGAGGGTGCGGCCGAAGCGCGGGCTCAGCAGATGGGTCAGATAGCGGTCGGCGTCGTCGGCCGGGCCGTGGTAGCGCCGGGCGAGCGTCGCGGCCGAGCACCGCTGGTGCATGGCGCGCGCCGCGTCCAGGTCGCGGGTGTCGGCGCGGCGCACGGTGATCTCGTTGCCCTCGGGCAGCGTCAGCACATCGTGGCGGCGGGGCACCCGCGGGCCCAGCCGGGTGTCCAGCTCGACCAGGGCGCGGGCGCGCGCGAACTCGGTCGGGGTGAAGGGGAGATAGGCGCGCTCGACGGTGATCGCGCCGCCGGACGGGTCCCGCAGCCGCATCACGGTCTCCTCCAGCACGCCCTCGACCGGCGGGACGCCGTCCGCCCCGGCCACGGGATGCCTGCCGAGGGACTTGGCGGGCACCGACCGGATGGTGCAGCGGCCGAGCAGCCCGCGCAGCGCGAGGGGGAGTTCGGCGGCGTCCAGGGCGGTGCGGGTGGCCAGGGACAGGATCCGGGTCGGCGCGTCCACCAGGTCGTGGGCGTCGGCCCGCTCGAGCCAGGTGTCGCGGCCGCCCCCGGTGGTGACGGCGCCGGTGAGCTCGGAGGGCGGCAGGCCGGCGGGGGCGCGCAGCAGGAACTCGTCGACGGTGCCGTCGGCCAGCGGGTGGGTCTGGAGCGACAGGATGTCGACCTCGTGGTGGGCGAGCGCCATGCACAGCGCGGCCAGGGTGCCCGGCTCGTCCCGCACGGTCGTCCGCATCCGCCACAGGGTGGTCTCGGCGCTCCGCGCGCCGGTTCCGCCGTTTGTGCTGTGAGCGCCGTTCGTACCGTCCGTGCTGTCCGTACCGTCAGTGCCGTCCGTGACAGGGCCGTTGCCGTGGCGCCGTGACCACCGGGCGGCCAGCTCTACCAGATCGCGCCGCCAGCTGTGGGGGCGCCGGGTGTGGTCGTGAGGGGTCGCGTCGGTCATGCGTACACCCTTGCGGAGGGGTGTTGCGCGATCACGAACGCATTGTGACCGATGGGTTAAGAGGGTATTTGCGACCCGAAACCGTTTTTGTCTGGAATGGAGCGGTTGAAAGGCGGAGCCTGTCAAGACTCGCCGCCGCCACTCAGGGTCTCATGCCGCGCCAATCAGGCTCCCATGCGGTGGGGTTCAGGTTCTCACGCGGTGGCCAGCCGCCGCAGCACGGCCCCGCAGCGCCGCGCGTACGCCCGCTGGAACAGCGGCACCAGCGGCCCGGCGGCCCGCGCGTACCAGACCGCCGGACGGCTGAACGCGGTCACCGTGAGCACCACGGTCCCGTCCCGCTCCAGGCTGACCACGAACGACTCCTCGCCACGCTCCGGGTGCCCGGGCAGCGTCCCGTAGGCGAAGCCGGTCCGCGTCTCCTCCGCCACCGTCCACACCACCTGGCACGGCGCGCGCAGCCGCAGCCGCCCCACTCCAAGGCCGATCACCACCGGCAGACCCGCCACGGCGGTCGGCTCCCAGCAGCGCACCGACACGCCCACCGCCCGGTGCATGCGCCAGTCCATCACGGCCCGGCCCGCGGCCCCGAACGCGTCGGGGCCGCGGCCCACCGGGACGGACACCCGGAGATGGCTGTAGCCGTCGGGCAGCGGCCACTGCCGCGTGGCGCCCGTCTCCGGGTAGGTCAGACGGGATGCGGGGCCGGTCGTGGACATGCCCGTACGGTACGAGCCCGGCCCCGCACGTCACTGACCGACGCGCCCGGGCTGGAGCACCTTGGTGAACAGCACCGTGCCGCCCACCTCGCGCAGCCGCACCGTCAGCTCGCCGCTGTGCCCGTCGATGTCCACCTCGCCGAAGAACTGGAAGCCCTCGGCCGGCGAGACGTTCGCCCTGGTCGGCGCCTTGACGAAGGGCTGCTCCGGCCCGAAGGTGCCGTCCAGCTTCACCGCCGGGAAGGAGCCCGCGTTCAGCGGCCCGGAGACGAACTCCCAGAACGGGGCGAAGTCCTTGAACGCCGCCCGCGACGGGTCGTAGTGCTGGGCGCTGGTGTAGTGGACGTCCGCCGTCAGCCACACCGTGCCGGTGATCTTCCGGTGCTTGATGTGCCGCAGCAGCTCCGCGATCTGGAGTTCACGGCCGAGCGGCGCGCCCGGGTCGCCCTGCGCGACCGCCTCGAAGTCCGTCGCCCCGTCCGGGACCACCAGGCCGAGCGGCATGTCGCAGGCGATCACCTTCCACACCGCGCGCGACGCCGACAGCTCCCGCTTGAGCCACGCCAGCTGCTCGGCGCCGAGGATGCCCTCGGCGTCGTCGGGCTGCCGGTCCGGGGAGTTGGCGTTCCGGTACGTACGGCAGTCCAGCACGAAGACGTCGAGCAGCGGGCCGTGCCGCAGCACCCGGTACACCCGGTTCTGGGCGTCCGACCGCATCGTGGAGATGGGGAAGTACTCGCTGAACGCCTGCCGCGACCGCGCCGCCAGCACGTTCACGTTCTTCTCGGTGTAGCGGTCGTCGGTGAGGATCTCGCCCGGGTACCAGTTGTTGAGCACCTCGTGGTCGTCCCACTGGATGATGGTGGGCACCTGGGCGTTGAAGCGGCGCAGATTGGCGTCGAGGAGGTTGTAGCGGAAGTTGCCCCGGTACTCGTCGAGCGTCTCGGCGACCTTGGACTTCTCCTCGGTGACCAGGTTCCGCCAGGTGCGGCCGTCGGGCAGCGTCACGCTCTGCGTCATCGGGCCGTCGGCGTAGATGTTGTCACCGCTGCACAGGAAGAAGTCCGGGTCCAGCCGCCGCATCTCCTCGAAGATCCGGTAGCCGCCGAGCTCCGGGTTGATGCCCCAGCCCTGCCCCGCCAGGTCGCCCGACCACACGAACCGCAGGCCCTGGCGGCGGGCCGGCGCGGTGCGGAACGTCCCGTACACCGGCTCGCCGGTGCGGCGCGGGTCGTCCGGGTCGGCGAGCAGCACCCGGTAGTGCACCTGGGTGCCCGCGGGCAGCCCGTGCAGCGGGGTGGTGCCGGTGAAGTCACTGCCGGCTCCGAGCACCGGGCCGCGCCAGCGCCGCGCCTTCGCGAACGACTCGGTCGCGGACGTCTCGACGACCATCCGGGCCGGACGGTCCGAGCGCACCCACACCAGGCCCGAGGACGTGGTCACATCGCCCACCTGGACGCCCCACTGGGCGCTCGGCCGCCCGGACAGCGCCTGCGCGGGCGCGGCGGACGCCACTGACGACGCCAGCGCCGGCAGCGCCAGCCCGGCGGACGCCGCCGCCGATCCCCGCAGTACCTGCCGCCGCCCAATTCCTCTGTCGGATTCCCGCGCCATGCCGAACCTCCCGTTGCTCATGGAACCGCTGTGCGGTCCTGTTGCTATCGGTGCCAGATGCCTCGCGTTCGAACGGACAGTGAACAACTCACCGCGGGGTGCCGGGAAGGCCCGGGGCCCGGGCCTCGGCGATCAACGCCACGGCCCGGGCGATCCGGGCGGGGGAGAGGTGGGCGTAGCCCATCACCAGACGCACCTGGCCGGCGCCCCCGGCGTCCCCGTCGCCCTCGGCGTTCTCGTCGGGCGAGTGGGCGGGGGTGGCGGCGGGCCGCCGGGCGAAGTCGGCGAGCGGGCGCAGCGCCACCCCCGCCTCCGCCGCGCGCTCCAGGAAGCGTGCCTCGGGCCCGTACCGCCGCGGCAGCCGCGCGATGATGTGCAGCCCGGCCGCGATCCCGGTCACCTCCGTGCCCGGGAAGTGCTCCGCCAGCGCCGCGACCAGCGCGTCGCGCCGCTCCCGGTAGGCGCGCTGACAGCGCCGCAACTGCCGGTCGTAGTCGCCGCGTTCGATGAACTCGGCCAGCAGCGCCTGGTCCAGCGCCGGGTTGCCCAGATCCATGGTCCGCTTGCGCTCCACGACCAGGTCCACGAGGTGCTCGGGGACCACCAGCCAGCCCAGCCGCAGCCCCGGGGCGAGCGACTTGCTGACCGACCCGGCGTAGGCGACCCGCGCCGGGTCCAGGCCCTGGAGCGCGCCGACCGGCGCCCGGTCGTAGCGGAAGTCGCCGTCGTAGTCGTCCTCCAGCAACAGCCCGTCGACAGCCCGCGCCCACTCCAGCAGTTCGAGGCGGCGCCGCGCCGAATACGCGAGGCCCGAAGGGAACTGATGGCACGGAGTCAGCTGGGCGGCCCGCGCGCCCGAGGCGGCCAGCGCGGCGGGGGAGGTCCCCTCGGCGTCCAGCGGCACGGGCACGGCCGTCAGGCCCGCCGCCGAGAGCAGCGCGGTGTTCTCGGGGCTGCCCGGATCCTCCACCGCCACGGCCCGGTGGCCAAGACCGGCCAGCGTGAAGCCCAGCAACGTCATGGCCTGCGCCACACCCGAGCAGATCACCACGGACTCCGGGTCCGCCACCACCCCGCGGCGGCGGGTGAGCAGCCCCGCCACGGCCGCCCGCAACTCCGGCAGCCCGCGCGGATCCGGATACCCGAGCCCGCTGTGCGGAAGGCGCGCCAGAACCCGGCGGTGCGCCGCCGACCACGCGGCGCGCGGAAACAGTGACAGATCGGGGGTGCCGGGCAGAAAGCCGGTCCCGGGGGCGTCGGCGGCGGGGCGCCGGTGCTCCCGTGCTGCTGTGGCCCGCGCCGCCCCGCTCACCCATGTGCCCGAGCCCCGGCTGCTGTTGAGGTATCCCTCGGCCGTCAGCTGCTCGTACGCGTCGGTCACCAGGCCGCGCGAGACCCCCAGGTCGGCCGCCAGCTCCCGGCTGGACGGCAGCCGGGTCCCGGCGGCGATCCGGCCGGAGCGCACCGCCTCGCGCAGCGCGGACTGAAGCGTCCGCCCGCGCTTACGGGGCGGCGCGGCCGCGGTGGGGAGCAGCAGCTCCCACGCGGCGGTCCAGGAAGAGGTCTGGGAAGTGGTCCGGGAGGGGGTCCGGGAAGTGGTCCGGGAATCAGCCATCGGATTGGACCTTAAGGGGTACCGGTCGGCTGCCTAGCGTCGGCGCCATGAGACGAAGTGATCTTCCGGAGGGCGCGGCACCGGCCGAGCCCACCGCTGCTACTGCTGCCACCGCGCGGCTCGGGGCGCTGCTCGCGGCCGTGGCGTGCTGCCTGGTCGGCGCCTCGTTCACCGCCAACAGCGTCCTGGGCGACTACCCGCTCGCGGGCGGCCAGGCGCTGCGCTACGGCCTCGCCTGCCTCCTGCTCCTGCCGCTCGCCGCGCGCGGCGGGCCGGTGCGGGCTCCGCTGCGGGCGCTGAGCGGGCGCCAGTGGGGGCGGCTGGCCGCGCTCGCGGCCGTCGGGATGGTGGGGTTCAACCTGGCCGTGCTGGCGGCGGAGGGCACCGCGGAACCCGCGGTGCCCGGGGTGTTCGTCGGCTGCGCGCCCGTGGCCGTCGCCGTGATCGCGCCCGCGCTCGACGGGCGGCGCCCGGCCCCGGCGGTGGTCGCGGGGGCGCTGTCGGTCGCCGCGGGCGCGTTCGTCGTGCAGGGGTGGGGGCGTACGGACACGGCGGGGCTGCTGTGGTCGCTGGGGGCGCTCGTGGGCGAGGTGGGCTTCGCCATCCTGGCCGTCCCCGTGCTGCGGCCGCTCGGACCGCGGCTGCTGTCCGCCGCGGCCTGCGGCCTGGCCGCCGTGGAGTCCGCGCTGCTCGGCCTGGTGCTCGACGGCGGCGGATGGCTGCGGACACCGGACGGCGGGGAGGCGGCGGCGCTGCTGTGGCAGGCGGTGGTGGTCACCGTCGTCGGCTTCGTGTGCTGGTACGTCGGCGTCCAGCGGATCGGCGCCGAGCGGGCCACCCTCTTCTCGGGGCTCATCCCCGTCTCCGCCGCCGCGACCGCACCGCTCGTCGGCACCGGCGGATACGGCCCGGCGCAGGCGGGCGGCAGCCTTCTGGTCGGGCTGGGGGTGGCCCTGGGCTCGGGCGTGCTGGGCACGGCGAGCGGCCGGTCAGCGGCTGCCGTCCACGATCACGGAGGCGACGAGCGCGGGGTCGTCGAGCACGGGGACACAGCCGCGGCCGGGGGGGCGGAGCAGCCGGGCCCCGGCGACCACGGCCCCGGCTGAACGCCGCCAGGGCCGGGCGCGGATGGCGCCGACAGGGCGGATCGGGGCGGTGCGGTGCCCGCCGGGCCGCCGGACGACCGGCCTCGGCCGGATGGGATGATGAGCCGCGTGACCACCGCAGATACCGCGACGGACGTCTTCGAAGAGCACCGCTCCACGCTGACCGGCGTCGCCTACCGGATGCTGGGCCGGGCGGCGGACGCGGAGGACGTCGTCCAGGAGGCGTGGCTGCGCTGGTCCGGCGCCGACCGCGAGCCGGTGCGCGACCCCCGCGGCTATCTCGTACGGATCACCACCCGGCTCGCCATCGACCGGCTGCGGCAGGCCCAGGCCCGCCACGAGGCGTACGTCGGCCCATGGCTGCCCGAGCCGATCGCCACCGACTTCGGCCACACCGCCCCGGACACCGCCGAGCTGGCCGTGCTCACCGAGTCCGTCTCGCTGGCCGTGCTCGTGGTCCTGGAGTCGCTCTCGCCGCTGGAGCGCGCGGTGTTCGTGCTGCGCGAGGCCTTCGGCTTCCCGTACGGGGAGATCGCCGCCGCCCTGGAGCGCACGGAGGCGGCGGTGCGGCAGATGGCCGGGCGGGCGCGGCGTCATGTGGACGAGCGCAAGCCGCGGTTCGAGGTGGACCCGGAGCAGCGCCGCGACCTGACGGAGCGTTTTCTGGCCGCCGCCCGGAGCGGGGACCTCGACGGCCTGCTCGCCCTGCTGGCGCCGGACGCCCGACTGATCAGCGACAGCGGCGGGAAGGCCAAGGCGCCGCTGCGCGTCCTGGAGACGGCGGGCAAGATCGCCCGCTTCGTGATGGGGGTCCGCCAGGAAGTCGCCCAGTACCCGGAGTTCGTCGTCACCGAGCTCAACGGCGGGCCCGCGCTGGTGCTCATCTCGGCCGGCCGCCCCGACACGGCCCTCACCCTCGATGTCGCCGAGGGCCGCGTCCAGGCCGTCTACATCATGCGCAACCCCGACAAGCTGACCCACCTGACGGGGCGGTTGCCCGGCGCCGGGGGTCAGTGAACGGAGAGCCCGCCGTCGACGAAGACCGCCTGCCCGGTGACATAGGCGGAGGCGCGGCTCGCCAGGAACACCGCGGCGCCCTCGAAGTCCTCGGCCAGGCCGTTGCGCCCGACCATCGTGCGCGCGGCCAGCGCCGCCACCTTCTCGGGGTCGGACGACAGCCGTACGTTGAGCGGCGTCATCACGAACCCCGGGACCAGGGTGTTGCAGGTGACGCCGTACGGCGACCACGCCTCGGCCTGTGACCGGGCCAGCGACTCCAGCGCCCCCTTGGAGACCCCGTACGCGCCGCTCTGCACAAACGCCCGGTGCGCCTGCTGGGAGGTGACGTGGATGATCCGCCCGAAGCCCCGCTCGGCCATCCCCGGGCCGAACCGCTGCCCCAGCAGATAGGGCGCCTCCAGGTTCACCGCCATCGTGGTGTCCCACACTTCCTCGCCCAACTCGCCCATCGGGGGCCGCAGATTGACCCCGGCGCTGTTGACCAGGATGTCGGGCTCCCCGAACACCGCGGCCGCCTCCTCGGCCGCCGCCCGGACGGCGTCGCGGGTGCCCAGGTCGGCGCTCACCCAGGCCGCCCGGCAGCCCTGCCCTGTCAGCTCCTCGACCGTGGCGGCCAGCTCCGCCTCCCTGCGCGCCACCACCACGACGCTCGCGCCCGCGCGCGCCAGGGCCCCGGTGATGGCACGGCCGATGCCGGAGCTGCCCCCGGTCACCACGGCGACCCGGCCGTCCAGCGAGAAGAGTTCGGAGAGATAGGACTGTGGGCTCATGGCGGCATCCTAGGCGGCGCCTCGATTGGTCTTGACCAACCCGGGGCGCCGTCCTATCGTCGCCATAGATACTGCAACAACCTTTAATAAAGAAACACGTATATCGCAGCGCGCATGTCGCGGCGCACAGACTGTTGCGGAGGACAGGGTGGGGACCACGCAGCTCGACACGGTGCCGGAGCCCAAGTACTGGCATCTGAAAACCGTGCTCACCGACGCGCTCGACTCGGAGTTCGCGGTCGGTGAGATCCTGCCCAACGAGCGTGAGCTCGCGGCCCGCTTCGGCGTGGCCCGCGCCACCCTCCGGCAGGCCCTCGAACAGCTCGAGCTGGAGGGCAGGTTGCAGCGCCGCCGCGGTGTCGGCACCACCGTCGCCCCGCCCCGCATGGGCGTCGCGGTCGGCGAGCGCGCCCACAGCTGGGAGGACGCGGACGACGCGGCCTGGCAGCCCGTCGACAGCACCGAGGCCGCCCCGCCCGCCGAGATCGCCCGGCTGCTGGAGATCCAGCCCGGCGCCCTGGTGCACACCGTGCGCCGCAGCCGCGTCGGCCACGGCCAGCCGATCGCCGCCGAGCTCCTCTACGTCCCGCCCGCGTCCGTCCCCGGCCTCAGCGCCCTCGACACCCCGCCCGGCGCCGCCCGCGTCCGCGCGATCCTCCGAGAGCTGCGGCGCGTGGAACTCGGGGGCCGCGAGCAGTCGGTCGAGCTGGGCTCCGCCCGGGCCGACCAGGCCAAGGCCCTGGACCGGCTGCCCGGCGCCCCCGTCCTCGTGGTCACCACCTGCTACACCGCGGCCGGCCACACGATCGCCGTGGCGGTGGCCACCTACCGCGCCGACACCTGCCGCCTCACCTTCGGCGACGGCGCGGGCGTGGAACTCCTGGCGAGCTGACCCCGGACGGAGCCGCCCGCCACCACCCGCGCCGAGCGCCCGGGCTCACCCGCCGTCGGTCCCGAGCGTGCCGAGGGCGCCGGTGAAGCGCAGCGCGCCCCCGGTGTCCAGGCCGATCCGGTCCGCCCAGGCGAGGGCCTCGTCCAGCGTGGCCTCGTCGTCGGCCAGGCGGGCGGCGGCGAGGGTGGGCGGTGCCTTGCCCTCGTCCAGCAGGGCGGCCCACTGCCGCGCGGTGAGGGCCAGATAGCGCAGGTCGGGCAGGTCGGCCAGGACGGTGAGATCGCGGACCTCGGCCCGGGAGAGGTCCAGGCCGCGCAGGTTCGGGACGGTGCGCAGCGGGGCGATGTCGACCGGGGCGGCGGTCCCCAGGCCCAGAGAGCTGAGATCCGGGTGGCCTTCGAGCGGCGTCAGGTCGCCGCCGTCCAGGGTGACGCACAATGACTCGACGGGCAGCGCGCGCAGCGGCGTCAGATCGGCGGTGGCGCTGCGGTTCAGGTGCAGCAGCCGCAGGCTCGGGGCCGCCAGGAGCGGGGCGAGATCGACCGGGCCGGTGGCGTCGTTGATGTGGATGGCCTGGAGGGCGGGCGGGACCTCCTCGGGGATCTCGCCGATGATCCTCTCCGGGCCGAACCTGCGGGCGGGCTCCAGCGGGAAGACATAACCGTCCTCCTCCTCGTACGCCCCCTCCTCCAGCTCCTTCAGATGGTGGCCGAGCAGGGAGGTGAGCGAGTCGGCGACATAGGCCGGGCCCCTGTTGTAGTCGCGGCCCATCCGGATGACCTGGCCGGGCCGCCCGTCGCGGGCCGGGGCCAGGTCCACCGCCAGGTAGTTGCCGTCCTCGCCGGTGGCGAAGGGCAGCCAGGCCGGGTGCCCGTCGCAGCGCCGGACGGTGTCGGCCGGGTCGGCGTCGAAGACGACCGAGTGCCAGGCCAGCTCCCAGCTGCACCAGGCCGATTCGCGCTGGTCGGCGTGGACGGTGACCAGGTTCTTCAGCGCCATCCAGGCCATGCCCCCCAGCAGGTAGCGGTGCTCGAAGCCGACGCCGTCCCCGTCGGCGATCGAGTACAGCGCCCGCAGGTCGGCGGGCAGGGACCGGCCGATGCGGCGCTCGGCCTCGTCGAGCGCGGCGGCCGAGGCGGGCGGCGGAAGCTGCTCGGGCCGCCCCAGGATCGCGGCCCGCCGCTCCAGATACGCGCGGAACCGCGCCACCGCCAGCTCCGGGTCGCCCGCGGGCGCGGCCGTGCCCGCCTCCTGCCCGAACCCCGGCTCCGGCAGCCGGTAGTCGGGGTTCAGCACGACCTGGAAACCGCCGCCTCGCCCGCGCAGGCTGGTGATCGTGTCCGCGCACGCGACCAGCCGGTACTCGCCGGACGGGCGGCACTCGATCTCCAAGGTGGTCGATTCACCGCCCCCGGCCGCCCGCAACGCCCCGCCCAGTGCCCTCAGTTCGGTGAAGAGGCTGCGCACCGGGTGGCGCCACGAGGCCGTGCCGGGGACGAAGTAGGCGCCGGACAGCGAGGCCCCGCCCGCGCGCGCTGTGCAGACCAGCACCGCCCGCGTCCAGCCCGCCGGCGCGGCCGCGACGATCTTCTCGACGATCCGCCGCGCGGCCTGCTCCACCATGCCCTGCTCCCCGTTCTGCCGGTACTGCTCGTCATCATCGCAGTGGGCTGTGACAGACGGACGGGCGCGGTGGCCGCTACCCGCCCGACGTGGTCCGGCCGGAGGTGAACTGAAGCCGTGGCGGGGGCTCGGTCGTCTCGTCCCAGGCGCGGCGCTCCGCGTGGTCGAGCCAGTTCAGATACCACTCCGCGAACGACACATGCCCCGTTTTGCGGATCAGCTCGACCGGCACCACGCCCTCCCTGACCGCCCGTGCGTCGTCCCACATGGTGCCGCTGAGGGGGCCCGTGACCACGAGGAGCGAGTAGTACCCGCAGCCCTGGTGGCCGATGCAGAGGGTGCCCTCGGTCAGCGCGTCGAGCAGCTCGTCGTGGCGGGCGTCCCAGGCGGCGTACACGGCGGCGAAGGCGTCGTCGTCGGCGTCCGGATGGTCGGCCCGCGTGGGCTCCGCGCACTCGTGGTCCTCGAGCTCGGCCATGAGCGCGGGGCGGAAGGGCAGGGCGCAGTGGCCGGAGGCGGGCGGGGTGTCGGGGCCGGGGGGTTTGATCGGGAACAGGCCGTACTCGGGGCCCGCGCCGCCCGCTCCCACCTCCAGGAGGAACGTGCGGTACTCCTGGGGCAGTCCGGCGCCGAACCGCTTCTCCACCGCCTCCAGCTGCTCCTCGGTGAGGACGGGCAGCAGCTCGAAGTTGTGGCCGTGGTCGGGGTAGTCGGCGCCGAACACCGCCCACCACCGCGGCGCCTTCCGCAGCGCGAGCACACGCTCCCGCACCCCTGCCCAGGTCCCGCCCATCGCTCCTCCTCGGGAATGCAACACCGCCACCACCGTACGCAGCCCCGCGCCACTCCGCCGCGGGGCCGGCATCCGGTGGCGCAGGGGGGCCGGGGACGGCGTCAGCCGAACCAGACGACCAGGCGTACGTTTTCGGCGCCGATATCGGCGGCCAGCTCTCGCATCGTCTGCCAGACCTGCGCCCAGGGCGCCTCGTCCGGAGGGACGAGCATCCGTGCGGTGAGGACCACGGGGCGGTACACCGCGCCGTCCAGGGGCACTTCGCCGCCCGGTGGCCACTGCGACGGCGCGAGGAGCATGTGGCCGCCGAAAATGTCGGACGCCGCATCGGCCAGGTCGACCGTGGCCGGTACGACGTCGTGCCTGACGAGTTCGCCGGTCGGGCCAGGTCGCCACCGGGCCGCCCAGTACCGGGCGGGGCCGTCGGCGAGGGGGGCGTCCCAGTCGATGGCGGCGACTTCGGCCCAGGTGGCGCAGGTGTGGCTGTGACCGTAGAAGTCCTCGGTGCCCGTTTCCCGTACCCAGTCCGAGGCGTCGGGCGGAAGCCCTCGGCTGTCGAAGAGCGGACGCTGGATGTCGTCGTTGTTTCCGAAGCCGAAGAGACACTCCCACGCGGAGCGGTCCCGGCCGAGCTGGAAGTCCAGCAGGCCGACCTCGGTTTCCCAGCGGCCGTCCGCCGCACGGATTTCGATCACGCCGCTGATGTCCGTTCCCATGAGGGACGACCCTAGAACGGCTGGAACACCTGGGGCGGCCGGCCGCGGCCGGGTCAGCGGCTCGCGCGGCGGGCCGTGACCGTGGACTCGACGGCAAAGAGCTCCTCTTCCACATGGTCGAGGGCCAGCCGGAGCGCGCCGGTCACCACGGCCGCCTCGCCGAGGAGGGACTGGGCGACCTGGGGCGGGCGCAGGCAGTAGCGGGCGAGCTCGTCCCGGAGAGGGTCGAGGACACCGTCCAGGCCGGTGGCCCAGCCGCCGACCACCACGACCTCGGGGTCGAGGGCGAGGACGAGCGCGCCCACGTCATGGACGAGGCGGCGGATGAAGCGGTCGACGGCCGCGCGGGCGCGGGCGTCCCCGGAGCGGGCGAGGGCGAAGACGCGGGCGACCTGGCCCTCGTCGAGCGGGTTGAGCGGTTCGCCGGTCGTGGAGAGGACCTCCTCCGGGGTGGCCTCGCGGCCCAGCAGGTGCAGGGCGCCGATCTCGCCGGCCGCGCCGCCGAAGCCGCGGTGCAGCCGGCCGCCGATCAGCGAGCCGGCGCCGGGGCTCAGGCCCGCCAGGACGAAGACCACGTCGTCGGAGCCGACGGCGGCGCCCTTCCAGTGCTCGGCCACGGCGGCGGCGTTGGCGTCGTTCTCGACGAGCACCGGGCAGCGGAAGGAGCGGCGCAGGCGCTCCCCGAGGCGCAGCCCGGTCCAGCCGGGGAGAGCGGTGCCCAGGTGGACGGTGCCGTCGGCCTCGACGACACCGGGGCTGCCGACCCCCACCGCCCGCAGCGAGTGGCGGGAGACCCCGGCCCGGCGCAGCAGGTCGGCGACGGCGCCGCGGACCCGCTCCAGGCGCTCGTCGGCCGGCGCCTTCTCGGACACCTCCCGCACCGTGGAGCCGAGCGGGCGGCCGTCGAGGTCGGAGAGCAGGGCGGCGACGCGGTGGGCGCCGATCTCGACGCCCAGCAGATGGCCGGCCTCGGCCCGGAACCGGAAGCGCCGGGCGGGGCGCCCCTGACGGCGTACGCCGCCCTCCTCGGCGGGCATCTCCACCACCAGGCCGTCCGCGATCAGCCCCTCGACCACGCCCTCGACGGTGGGGCGGGACAGGCCGGTCACCCGGGTGAGGTCGGTGAGGGTGGCACAGCCGGGCGCGGCGTCGGGGGCGCGCTCCGGGGCGCGTTCCGGAGCGCGGTCGGCGTCCGCGCCGGCACCGGGGTCCCGGCCCTCGGGGGACACGGTCGCCGCGCGCAGCGCGTGCAGGACGACGGCGGAGTTGATGCGCCGCAGCAGGGACGGATCCCCGCCGGTGAGCCGCCCCACGTGGACCTCCCTGCTGTGGGTGTCTGCCGGATGGTAGCCGCTGGACGTGGACGCGGCGAGAGGCACGTCAGCCGGGCACCACGAAGCCCGACTCGTACGCCGCGATCACCGCCTGGGTGCGGTCCCGCGCGCCCAGTTTCGCCAGCACCGCGCTGACGTGTGTCTTGACCGTCTCGGTGCCGATCAGCAGATGGCCGGAGATCTCGGCGTTCGACAGGCCACGGGCCATCAGCCGCAACACCTCCGCCTCGCGTTCGGTGAGGGCGGCCCGCTCCATGGCCTCGCGGGCGCGCGCGTTGCCGCCGCGGGCCGCGGCGAGCGACCGTACGGCCGCCGGGAACAGCAGCGACTCCCCCTCCGCCACCAGGCGCACCGCGTGCACGATCTCGGCCGGACGGGCCCGCTTGAGCAGAAAGCCGTCCGCCCCGGCGCGCAGCGCCTCGTACACGTACTCGTCGTTCTCGAAGGTCGTCACGACCAGGATCCGGGGCGGGTCGGGGACCGCCCGCAGCACGGCGCGGGTCGCCTCGATGCCGTCCAGCAGCGGCATCCGCACATCCATCGCCACCACATCCGGCCGCAGTTGCCGCACCAGCGGCACCACCGAGGCCCCGTCGGCCGCCTCGCCGGTGACCCGGATGTCCGGCTGGGACTCCAGGATCGCGCGCAACCCGGCGCGCACCAACTGCTCGTCGTCGACGAGGAGGACACTGATCGGCACGCGAACACCCTAATGTGCTCGCCTCGGCCTCGGATCACACGTGGGCGTGGCTCCGGTCCGGCGGCAGGGTCACACTCAGCCGCCACTCGCCCTCGTACGGGCCCGCCTCCGCCTCGCCGCCCAGCAGCGCCGCCCGCTCGCGGATGCCGCGCAGGCCGGTGCCGTGGCCGGGGCCGGCGACTGGCCCGTCCGGGCGGCCGGGGCCCGGCAGCGGGTTGCGTACGTCCAGCCGCAGCGCCCCCGTGTCCGCGGCGACGGCGACCCGTACCGTCACCGGCACCGGGCCCGCGTGCCGCAGCACATTGGTCAGCGCCTCCTGGAGGATGCGGTAGCCCTCGCGGGACACCGGTCCTGGCAGCTCCTCCAGCGGGCCGGTCACCTCCGCGTCGAGCGTCGAGCCCGCCGCCCGCGCCGACTCCAGGAGGCGCTCGGCGTCGGTGAGTCCCGGGCGGTCGGCCGGGCCACGGGCGGTGTCCTCGCGCAGCAGCCGCAGCACCCGCTCCAGGTCCTCCAGCGCGCTCCGCCCGGTCTCCTCGATCGCGGCCAGCGCGCGGTCCGTGAACTCCGCGGAGCCCGCCGCGCGCGCCGCGCCCGCCTGCACCACGGCGACCGTGAGCGCGTGTCCGATCGAGTCGTGCAACTCGCGGGCGAGCCGGTTGTGTTCCAGGAGCCGCTCCGTACGCTCCTCCAGCGCGGCCAGCCGCTCCGCGGCCGATGGGCCCAGCAGCCGGGTGGCGGCCGCCGTCATCAGGCTCCCGGCGGCCACGACCAGGGCCATCAGGGCGGCGAGGGGGAGCGGGGCGAGCAGCGCGTACCACCAGTGGTGGCCGCTGATCCGCAGGCCCATGACCGCCGTGGGCGTGCCGTCGGACGCCGCGGCGACCAGCGCCCCCGTCACATTGGGCAGTTGGACGCTCAGCAGCGCCGTCAGACAGCCCGCCTCCAGCCGCAGCACCAGCCACAGCGCGGTGCGCGCCCGGTCGCCCCGGGACGCGGACGGCGCGGCCGCGATCCGCGGGGCGAGGTGGCCCTGCTGGTGGCGCGCGTGTTCTCCGGGGGTGAGCAGCAGACGGGCCTGGAGCCCCTCCGCCAGCCGGGTGGCCGGCACCATCGCGACGGCCACCAGCGGCAGCACCGGCAGCACCGGCAGCCACAGCAGGTCGGCGGTGCGGAGGTCGAAGAGCCCGGGGTAGACCAGGCCGCACGCCGCCGCCACCACGGCCCCCATCAGCAGATGCAGCCAGCGGGTGTAGGTGACCGCCCGGGCCAGCGGGGCGAGGGCGGCCCGTGCGGCGCGCGGGATACGGGCGGCGAGAGCGGTGGGCGACGTGGACACATCGGCCATCGTGCCCTGCGCCCCGCTCCCACGCCCTCCCCCGCGCGGGGGAGGGCGACCCCGCTCGTGGGGGAAGCCACGGGCGGCCCGGCACGGCAACGTGGAGACCATGACCACCGCGACGTCGATCGACGTACATGAGCTGACCAAGGACTACGGGTCGGTGCGCGCCGTGGACGGGTTGACCTTCCGGGTGGAGCCCGGCCGGGTCACCGGCTTCCTCGGGCCCAACGGCGCCGGCAAGTCCACCACCATGCGGATGGTGCTGGGCCTCGACCGGCCGGACTCCGGCACCGCGACCGTCGGCGGCCGCCCGTACCGCGAGCACGACGAGCCCCTGCGCCACCTCGGCGCGCTGCTGGACGCGGGCGCCGCCCACGGCGCCCGCACCGCCCGGGACCACCTGCTGTGCCTGGCGCTGAGCAACCGCCTCCCCGCGAGCCGGGTCGACGCCGTGCTGGAGGAGGCGGGGCTGGCCGCTGCCGCGCAGCGGCGCATCAGGACGTTCTCGCTCGGCATGCGGCAGCGACTGGGCATCGCGGCGGCGCTGCTGGGCGACCCGCCCGTGCTGATGCTCGACGAGCCGGCCAACGGGCTCGACCCCGAAGGCATCATCTG
The DNA here is from genome assembly GCF_040302705.1 of Streptomyces sp. NPDC097640. NCBI lineage: Bacteria > Bacillati > Actinomycetota > Actinomycetes > Kitasatosporales > Streptomycetaceae > Streptomyces > Streptomyces sp. NPDC097640. Next base: position 72,096 of record NZ_JBEOSB010000022.1, on the reverse strand, counting down.
GATCCGCACGCTCATGAAACGGCTGGCCGGAGAGGGCCGCACCGTCCTGGTCTCCAGCCATCTCATGGCCGAGACCGCGCTGACCGCCGATCACCTCGTCGTGCTGGGCCGGGGCAGGCTGCTGGCCGACATGTCCATGGACGCGTTCATCCGGGCACACAGCCGACCGCGGGTGCGGGTGCGCACCACCGAGCCGGAGCGGCTGCGCGCGGAGCTGACCCGCGCCGAGCTGACCGTGGAGCCGGACGGGCCGGACCACTGGACGGTCGACGGGGCCACGCCGGAGCAGGTCGGCACGCTGGCTGCCCAGCACGGCATCCCCGTCCTCGAACTGGTCGACGACAAGGCCTCCTTGGAGCAGGCCTATCTGCGGCTCACGGCGGACGAGGCGGAATTCACGGCGTCCGCGCCCACATCCGCGCCCACATCCGCGTCCACATCCGAGGACGAGAACGTGAACACAACGAAGCAGGAGGTTTGAGGTCGTATGTCGGTCAAAGCGGTGCTGCACTCGGAGTGGATGAAGATCCGCACCCTGCGATCCCTCCTGCTCGCCCTCCTCGGCGGTCTGGTGGCGACCGCCGGGATCTCGGCGGTCGCGAGCGCGACCTATGACGGCAAGGAGAGCGACTTCGACCCGGTCTTCTACTCCTTCTTCGGCCTGCCCTTCGGGCAGATCGCCGCCGTCTGTTTCGGCGTGCTCGCGGTAGCGAACGAATACACCGGCGGAGGCATCCGCGTCTGGCTGGCCGCCGTACCCCGGCGCGGCCTCTACTACGGGTGCAAGCTGACCATCGTGGGCCTGTGCGCCCTGGCCGTCGGTCTGGTCACCGGATTCGTGTCCCTGCTGAGCGGCCAGGCGCTGCTCGGTGACGAGGGCGTGGGCCCGGGCGCGCAGGGAGCGCTGCGCGCGGCGGTCGGCTGCGGGATCTATCTCGCCCTGCTGACGGTGCTGGCAGCGGGCGTCGCCGCCGTGCTGCGCAGCTCGGTCGGCGCCCTGGCGCTGGTCGTCCCCGTCGTCTCGTTCCTCTCCCCGGTGTTCGGGGCCACGTCCGCCACCAGGTTCCTCCCCGACCAGGCCGGTCAGCAGGTGCTGCATGCCACGCCGGAAGGCCCGCTCGGCGCGTGGACCGGGCTCGGGGTGCTGGCGCTGTACACGGCGGTCGCGGTGTTCTGCGGGCGGCTGGCGGTCGAGCGCCGGGACAGCTGACGCGCGGCCAATTGATTGTCAGACCTCGCTTGTTTAATGAAGTCATGACCAGCACGGCGGACCATCTGGCGACCATCGACCTGCTGCGCGCCCGGGACTTCCCCGACCGGCGGGGCGTCGTCGGGGGCGTGGCGAGCGGCCCCGGCTTCCATGTCGCCGACCTCCGGGTCAGCGAGGACTTCTGGGACGCGGATCTGGAGCGCCTGATCGAGGTCGAGGAGGAGTTCGAGGCGGAGATGCGGGTGCTGGTCCAGGTGTTGTCCTTACGCTGGGGCGAGCCCGAAGTCCTCCACCTGGCCGACCATTTGGAGCGCGATGCCATGGGCGAGCCGGTGCCGGAGCCACTGCGGTCGCTGTGCGGCTATGTGGGGCAGTTGTACGGCTGGCGGACCGGCGGGCGCTGGATAGGGCTGGGGATAGGGCAGGGGGACCGCGAGCTGCCCCTGCAACTGGTCGCGGCCATAGGGGAGGACAGCGTGCGCTGAGCCGCCTGCTCCCAGCCGCCTGTTCTCAGCCGTCAGCCGTCAGCTGTCACCGTCGGCGTACGCGGCGGCGCGCAGCCGGCCGAACTCCTCGGCCATCGTGGCCAGGGTCCAGTGGGCGTTCAGCCCGCTGGGGTTGGGGAGGGCCCATATCCGGGTGGTGCCGATGGTGCGCTCCTGCGGGCCGATCCTGGCCCGCTTGTCGCCGAAGGCCACCCGATACGCGGTCACGCCCGCGACGGCGAGCCACCGCGGGCGCAGCCGGGCGACCTTCTCCGCCAGGAGCCGCCCGCCCTCGCGGTACTCCTCGTCGCTCAGCTCGTCGGCCCGGGCGCTGGCGCGGGCGACCACATTGGTGATCCCCAGGCCGTACCCCAGCAGCTCGTGCTGCTCGGACGGCTGGAGCCGGCGCGGGGTGAACCCCGAGGCGTGCAGGACGGGCCAGAACCGATTGCCCGGCCGGGCGAAGTGGTGGCCCGTCGCGGCGGTCATCAGCCCGGGGTTGATGCCGCAGAACAGCACGCGGAGGCCGTCCGCGACCACGTCGGGCACGAGGCGGTCGCGGGCGGCTTCCAGTTCGCCGGGGGTCATCGCGGGGTGCCGGGCCCGGTCAGAGGATCGACCCGGGCGTGTACGCCGCGGCCTCCGGGTGGCGCTTGGTGATCTCCTCGATCCGGGCGACCACCGCGGCGACCTGCTCGGCCGCCGCGCCCGTGAAGGACAGCTTGTCGGCCATCAGCCCGTCGAGCTGAGCGCGGTCCAGCGGGATCCGCTCGTCGGCGGCGAGCTTGTCGAGCAGCTCGTTGCGCTCGGCGCCCTGCTCGCGCATCGCGAGCGCCGACGCGACCGCGTGCTCCTTGATGGCCTCGTGCGCCACCTCGCGGCCCACCCCGGCCCGCACCGCCCCCATCAGCACCTTCGTCGTCGCGAGGAAGGGCAGGTAGCGGTCCAGTTCGCGGGCGACGACGGCGGGGAAGGCGCCGAACTCGTCGAGCACCGTCAGGAAGGTCTCCAGCAGCCCGTCGAAGGCGAAGAAGGCGTCCGGCAGCGCGACGCGGCGCACCACCGAGCAGGACACATCGCCCTCGTTCCACTGGTCGCCGGCCAGCTCGCCGGTCATCGAGGCATAGCCGCGCAGGATCACCGCGAGGCCGTTGACGCGCTCGCACGAGCGGGTGTTCATCTTGTGCGGCATGGCGGAGGAGCCGACCTGCCCGGGCTTGAACCCCTCGGTCACCAGCTCGTGCCCGGCCATCAGCCGGATCGTCTTGGCCAGTGAGGAGGGGGCCGCGGCCAGCTGCACCAGCGCGGTGACCACCTCGAAGTCCAGCGAGCGCGGGTAGACCTGGCCGACGGAGGTGAAGACCTGCCCGAAGCCCAGGTGCCCGGCGATCCGCCGCTCCAGCTCGGCCAGCTTGGCCGCGTCGCCGCCCAGCAGGTCCAGCATGTCCTGCGCGGTGCCGACCGGGCCCTTGATGCCGCGCAGCGGGTAGCGGCCCAGCAGCTCCTCCAGCCGCCCGTACGCCACCAGCAGCTCGTCGGCCGCGGTCGCGAAGCGCTTGCCGAGGGTCGTCGCCTGCGCCGCCACGTTGTGCGAGCGCCCGGCCATGACCAGCTCGGCGTGTTCGGCGGCCAGCTTCCCGAGCTGGGCCAGCGTGGCGACCGTACGGTCCCGGACCAGCTCCAGGGAGAGCCGGATCTGGAGCTGCTCCACGTTCTCGGTCAGATCGCGGGAGGTCATGCCCTTGTGGACGTGCTCATGCCCGGCGAGCGCGTTGAACTCCTCGATCCGGGCCTTCACGTCGTGCCGGGTGACCTTCTCGCGCTCGGCGATCGAGGCCAGGTCGACGGTCTCCAGCACCCGCTCGTAGTCGGCGAGGGCGGCGTCCGGCACCTCGATCCCGAGGTCCTTCTGGGCGCGCAGCACGGCGAGCCACAGCCGCCGCTCCAGCGTCACCTTGTACTCGGGGGACCACAGGACGGCCAGCTCCGCCGAGGCGTAGCGGCCGGCCAGGACGTTCGGGATGCGCGGCTTAGCAGTCACGGACAGACAGTCTACTGGGCGTATGCGCAGGCCAGCGCGGTGGCCGTGGTCACGCCCGGACGGCGGCGCCCCAGCGCCGGTACGGCGGCGGATCAGCCCTCGTACGGCAGCAGTTCGGCCCGCTTCGGCGGCCGCCCGTCGCCCGAGGAACGGCCCGTCAGCCGCCTGCCGATCCACGGCCCGAGGTGCTCGCGGGCGAAGCGCGCGTCCGAGGCGCGCCGGGCGGCCCAGCCGGGTTGTACGGCGGGCGGCAGCGGGGCGTTCCAGTCGGCCTCCGGCTCGTGCCCCAGCGCCTGCCAGACCGCCTCGGCCACCCGCCGGTGCCCCTCGGCGTTCAGATGCAGCCGGTCCTCCGCCCACATCCGCTGATCGCCGAGCGCCTCGGAGGCGAACAGGTCCACGACGATCGCGCCGTGCCGCGCCGCCAGCCCGTCGATGAAGGAGAACAGCTCCTCCATCCGCGGCAGGAACCGCCCCAGCACCGGCCCGCGCCGCCCCGGGCTGCGCATCAGCACCAGCTGTTTGCAGCTGGGCGCCAGCCGCCCCGCGGCATCCTCGAGCAGCCCGCAGACCTGCTCCACGTCGCACTTGGGCCGCAGCACGTCGTTCAGGCCGCCGACCAGGGTGACCAGGTCCGCGCCCATCGCCGCCGCCGGGTCGGCCTGCTCGTCGACGATCTGTCCGATGAGCTTGCCGCGCACCGCGAGGTTGGCGTAGCGGAACCCGGGGGTGCGGGCCGCGAGGCGCGCCGCGAGCAGATCGGCCCAGCCCCGGTAGCTGCCGTCCGGCAGTCCGTCGGACATGCCCTCGGTGAAGGAGTCGCCGACCGCGACGTAGCTGGTGTAGGTGGTGTTCATCCGCATGGCGCGGGCGATCCTATCCGGTGGGCGTCCCATGACCGCCCCGTGGGTGCGCGCCACGGCGGGCGCGCGCATGATGAGCCGCATGGGCATGACCAACATCTACTTCGAGGGCGGGGCGCGCAACGGCACGACCGCCATCTGGAACCTGGAGCCGGGCGCCGACATCTACGACGACAACATCTTCCGGCCGCCCGAGCTGTACCGGCGGACCGCCAGAACGAAGGTCATCGGGAGGATCGAGTACACGATCTTCCGCTACGACCCATCCGGCACCCGGCCCACATGAGGCTCGCGTGACCCGCGCCTCACGCGCGCCCCGCGCGCCCGGCGGATCCCTCGGTTGGCCCGTGCCGGGTTCCGGATGGGGCGCATCGGGGCAGTCTGGCGGCGTGGATGCCTTTGAATGCGACCGTACGACCATGGCCATCGTGGCCGCCGCGCTCGCCGACGACGGGGAGGGGGCCGTCGCCCTGCTGGACCCGCTGGAGCGGCGGGACGTGTGCCGGGTGGCCGTCCGGCTGGCCGCGATGGCAGCCGACGCGCTGCTGGCCGTGGCGGAGGAAGGGGGCGGGGGCAAGGCCGAGGCGCTCGCCCACTGGCAGGCGTGCATCATCGCGCACGAGTCGCGGCGGGGCGGCTAGGCCCTGTCTCCCCGGTCTCCGCGGGCCCGCGACGCCTGGCGCGCGCCCCCGGCTACCGCTGGGCGGAGCCCCCGCGCTGCGTTGTCGGGCCCGCCCGAGTAGGCCCGCCCCCAGCCTTCGGCCGGGCGGGGGCACCTCCCAGCGGTAGCTGGGGGCGTAACCGTCGCAGAGATCGCGGAGAAGGGCCCAGGCGGTGACACATGGCAGACGCTTGAGGGGCGGACGGCGGGCCGCCTGCCCGCCGGCTCAGGCGACCAGCTCGCGCAGCACGTCCTCCATGGTGACCAGGCCCTCCAGACGACCGTCCGGGCCGATGACGGCGGCGAGGTGGGTGCGGCTGCCGCGCATCGCGGTCAGCACGTCGTCCAGCGCCGTCTGGGGCCGCACCCGGGCGATCGAGCGCAGCTGGTCGAGGCGGAACGGCAGGTCGCGGGGGCGGGCGTCCAGCGCGTCCTTGACGTGCAGATAGCCCAGGACGCGCCCGGAGCCGTCGACCACCGGGAAGCGCGAGAACCCGGATTCGGCCGCCAGCCCCTCCAGCTCCTCCGGGGTCACCCCGAGCCGGGCGGAGACCACCCGGTCCAGAGGCAGCACGACATCGCGCACCCGGCGGCGGCCGAGTTCGAGGGCGTCCCGCAGCCGTTCGGTGGCCCGGTCGTCGAGCATTCCGGCCTTGCGGGAGTCCACGACCACCCGGGCCAGTTCGTCGTCGGAGAAGGTCGAGGCCACCTCGCCCTTGGGCTCCACCCGCAACAGCTTCAGCAGGGCGTTGGCGAAGGAGTTGACCGTGAAGATCACCGGGCGCAGCCCGCGCGCCAGGGTGACCAGCGGCGGGCCGAGCAGCAGCGCCGTGCGCACCGGCTCGGCCAGCGCCACGTTCTTGGGCACCATCTCGCCGAACAGCATGTGCACATAGGTCGCCGCGGCCAGCGCGATCACGAACGCCACCGGGTGGATCAGCCCCAGGGGCAGGCCCACCGCGTGGAACACCGGCTCCAGCAGATGCGCGATGGCCGGCTCCGCGACGGCGCCCAGCACCAGCGTGCACAGCGTGATGCCCAGCTGGGCCGCGGCGAGCAGCGCGGAGACGTGCTCCAGGCCCCACAGCACGGCGTGGGCCCGCCGGTCGCCCTGCTCGGCGCGCGGCTCCACCTGGCTGCGCCGCACCGAGACGAGGCTGAACTCGGCTCCCACGAAGAAGGCGTTGACGACCACCGTCAGCAGGCCGATCAGCACCTGGAGCAGGGTCATCGGGCCGCCCCCTCACCGTCTCCGCTCCGGCCGTCCCGGGGATCCCCGCGATCCCCGCGATCCCCGCCATCGCCGTCGTCCGGCAGCGGCGCCCGCAGCCGTACGCGCGCGGCGCGGTGGCCGGAGTCGTCGGCCACCTCGACGCCCCAGCCCGCCACCTCCAGGGTGTCGCCCCGCACCGGGATCCGGCCGAGACCGGTGGCCACCAGCCCGGCCAGGGTCTCGTACGGGCCGTGCGGCACCCGCATCCCGAGCGCCTCCAGCTGGTCGACGCGGGCCGCGCCGTCCGCGTCGTACAGCGCCCGGCCCTCCGCGTCCTCCCCGGCCGGGGCCAGGCCCGGCTTCTCGTGCGGGTCGTGCTCGTCGCGGACCTCGCCGACCACTTCCTCGACGATGTCCTCCAGGGTGACGACCCCGGCCGTGCCGCCGTACTCGTCGATGACCACGGCCATGCTGCGCTCCCCGGAGAGCCGGTCGAGCACCCGGTCCACGGTGAGCGGCGCGGGGACGAACAGCGGCTCGCGCATCAGCTCCGACACCGGGCGGCGGGGCCGCTCCTCGGCGGGGAGGGCCAGCAGGTCCTTGATGTGGGCGGTGCCGACGACGGTGTCCAGGCTGCCGCGGTAGACCGGGAAGCGGGACAGGCCGGTGGCGCGCGTGGCGTTGGCGACGTCCTCGGCGGTGGCCCGTACGTCCAGCGCGATGACCTGCACGCGCGGGGTCATCACGTTCTCCGCGGTCAGCTTCCGCAGATTCAGGGTCCGTACGAACAGCTCCGCGGTGTCCTCCTCCAGGGCGCCCTCCCGGGCCGAGTGCCGGGCCAGCGCGACCAGCTCCTGCGGGCTGCGCGCGGAGGCCAGCTCCTCGGCGGGCTCCAGGCCCATCCGGCGCACCGTGCGGTTGGCGGCGTTGTTGAGATGGGCGATGAGCGGGCGGAAGGCGGCGCTGAAGGCGCGCTGCGGGGCGGCGACGGCCCGGGCGACGGCCAGCGGGCGGGAGATGGCCCAGTTCTTGGGGACCAGCTCGCCGACGACCATCAGCACGACCGTCGAGAGGGCCGTGCCGATCACCAGCGCCACCGAGTGGACGGCGGAGGCGGGCACCCCCGCCGCCTCGAGCGGCCCGGCCAGCAGCGCGGCCACGGACGGCTCGGCGAGCATGCCGACCACCAGATTGGTGACGGTGATGCCGAGCTGGGCGCCGGAGAGCTGGAAGGTCAGGCTGCGCGCGGCCTTCAGCGCACTGGCCGCCCCCCGCTCCCCGCGCTCGGCCGCCCGCTCGAGCTCACCGCGATCGACGGTGGTCAGGGAGAACTCGGCCGCGACGAACCCGCCGCAGGCGAGGGCCAGCAGGACCGCCACGGCCAGGAGGAGCACTTCGGTCATCGGTTCACCCCCGTGTCCCATGGTCCGGCAGGAACAGGGGGAGTGCGCGATGTGGGCTAGTGGGAGGTGGCCAGGGGCTTGACCCAGCGGCTCCACTCCGGCTGCGGGGCGTAGCCCGCCGCGCGCCAGGCGTGGTGGGCGAGCTCGTTGTCCTCCAGCACCATCGCGTCACCGCGCCGCCCGCCGAGCGCGGTGAACCGCTCCTCGGCCGCTTGGAGGAGCGCGGTGGCGACCCCCTGGCGCCGGTGGCCGGGGTGCACGGCGAGCCGGTACAGATGGCAGCGCCAGCCGTCGAAGCCCGCGATCACGGTCCCGGCGAGCTCTCCCTCCCGCTCGGCCAGCAGCAGCGACTCGGGGTCGCGGTCGAGCAGCCGGGCCACGCCGTCCCGGTCGTCGCTGATGCTGGTGCCCTCGGCGGCTTCCTTCCAGAAGGCCAGCACGGCGTCGAGGTCCGCGGGCGTCGCGGCCCGTATCACGAGATCGTTCATGGTGGGATCCCATCACCGCCGGGAGCCCGGCGTCGATCGAATTGCCCCCGGTCCCGCGATGCGAGACCCGGCTTGCCGATGCTAGCGGATTGACGCTAGCGTGAGGCCGTGGCGAAGACACAGCTGAACGTCCGGGTCGATGAGGCCACCGCGGAGGTGGCGCGGGAGCGCGCGCTCCAGCGGGGCATGAGCATGAACCGCTACATCGAAGAGCTCGTCCGCAAGGACGCCGGAGAGGTGGGCCATACCTTCGTGGAGGCGGCCGCCGACTTCATGAAGCAGTATCAAACCGTGTTCGACGAGGAGTTCGGCAAGGAGGCCGGGGCGCGGTCTTGACGGTGCGGATCGACCTCGCCTGGCTGCTGATGGTCGCCGAGCGCAGCACCCCCGGGGACCCGCAGGTCACCGACTACGGCGCGCTGGTCGCCGCCGTCAGCAGGCATGAAGCCGAGATATTCGGCACCCCCATCTACCCCGACCCGCAGACCAGGGCCGCCTCGCTGCTCCAGCTGCTCCTGCTGGTGCCCGCCCTGGAGCGGTCCAACGCGCTGTTCGCGACCGCCGTCGCGTACGCCTATCTCGTCGCCAGCGGGCTGAAGATCGCCACCACCCCCGAGCGCGTCCGCGACCTGGCCCGCCTCGTCAAGGACGGCACCGCGGACGTCCACGCCATCGCCGCCGAGCTGCGCACCTGGAGCGCCTGAGCGGCGTGCCGCCGCGATCGGGGCGGCACGTCGGCCCAGGATCTGTGCATCCAGCCGAAGGAGCGCCGAAGGAGCCGCGATGCCAGGTCAGCGAAGACTGCGAAGACAGCGGAGACGGACAGGAGAGCACGGAAGGCTCGGACCGACCGCGGCGTCGCTCGTCGCCGGGGCCGCCGTCGTCGCCTTACTGCCCCTCACGGGAGGCGCCGCGGCCGCGGGCCACGCGACGGCCGACGGCTCGCTCAAGGCGCGGGTGGTCACGGACGCGGCCGTCTACCCGGTCGAGGAGGGCGCGACCGCCCGGGTCAGGATCTCCGTGGCCACCACCGGCTCCGCGCCGCTCGGCGCACCCGTGACCGTCGACTACGCCACCGACGCGGACGGCGCGGGTGCCACCGCCAGCCCCGGGGAGGACTACCGCCCGGCCGAGGGCAGCGTGACCTTCCCGGCCGGCACCGCCTCCGGCGCCTCCCGCACCGTCGAGGTCGTCACCGCGCGGGGCGGCGGCGCCGAACCGGCCGAGACCGTTCCGCTGCGGCTCACCGTGTCGGGCGCCAAGGCCCCTGCCGAGCCGCCCCGGGTCGTGATCGACGCCCATGGGCTGCCGTATCTCGACCCGAAACTGCCCGTGCGGCAGCGCGTCAAGGACCTGCTCTCCCGGATGTCGCTCAAGGAGAAGGCCGGGCAGATGACCCAGGCCGAGCGCGGCGCGCTCACCTCGCCGGGCGACATCGCCGCCTACGGCCTCGGCTCCCTGCTGTCCGGCGGCGGCTCGGTGCCCACCCCCGACACGCCCGAGGCCTGGGCGCGGATGGTGGACGCCTTCCAACTGCGCGCCCAGGCCACCCGCTTCCAGATCCCGCTGGTGTACGGCGTGGACGCGGTGCACGGCCACAACAATCTCGTCGGGGCGACGATCATGCCGCACAACATCGGCCTCGGCGCCGCCCGCGACCCCCGGATGGCCGAGAGGACGGGCGCGGTGACCGCCTCCGAGGTGCGCGCCACCGGCGTCCCCTGGGACTTCGCGCCCTGCCTGTGCGTATCGCGCGACGAGCGGTGGGGACGGGCGTACGAGTCCTTCGGCGAGGACCCGGCGCTGGTCATCGCGATGGAGCCGGTCATCAGGGGCCTTCAGGGCTCGCCGAGCGGCAAGGACCTCGACCGCGGCGACAAGGTGCTGGCCACCGCCAAGCACTTCGTGGGGGACGGCGGTACGGAGTTCGGCTCCTCGACGACCGACGGCTACACCATCGACCAGGGCGTCACCAAGGTCACCCGCGAGGAGCTGGAGAAGATCCACCTCGCGCCGTACCGGGAGGCCGTGCGCCGCGGGGTGGGCACGGTCATGCCCTCGTACTCCTCGCTCGACATCCTCGGCGACGGGCGGCCGCCGCTCAAGATGCACGCCGACGGGGCGATGATCAACGGCGTGCTGAAGGGCCGGATGGGCTTCGACGGCTTCGTCGTCAGCGACTGGAAGGCCATTGACCAGATCCCCGGCGACTACCCGAGCGACGTCCGTACCTCGGTGAACGCCGGCGTGGACATGGTCATGGTGCCCACGGCGTATGCGGACTTCCACTCCACCCTCGTCGACGAGGTCGAGGCCGGCCGGATCAGCCGGGCCAGGATCGACGACGCGGTCTCCCGCATCCTGACGGCCAAGTTCCGGCTCGGTCTCTTCGAGAAGCCGTATGCCGACACCTCGAACCTCGGCCGGATCGGCTCGGCCGGCCATCGCGCCGTCGCCCGCGAGGCGGCCGCGAAGTCGCAGGTGCTGCTGAAGAACGGCGGCGGGGTGCTGCCCCTGAAGCCCTCCCAGAAGGTGTACGTCGCCGGGTCCAGCGCCGACGACCTCGGCAACCAGACCGGCGGCTGGACCATCACCTGGCAGGGCTCCTCCGGCCGGCACACCGAGGGCACCACGATCCTGGAGGGCATGCGGAAGGCGGCCGCCGACTCCGCCATCACCTACTCCAGGGACGCCTCCGCCCCGACGGACGGACACGACGTCGGTGTCGTGGTCGTCGGCGAGACCCCGTACGCCGAGGGGGCGGGGGACGTCGGCAACGGCCATGACCTGCGGCTGTCCAAGGCCGACCGGGCCGCGGTGGACCGGGTGTGCGGCGCCATGAAGTGCGCGGTGCTGATCGTCTCCGGCCGCCCGCAGCTCATCGGCGACCGCCTCGGCGACATCGACGCCCTCGTCGCCTCCTGGCTGCCCGGCACGGAGGGCGACGGGGTCGCGGACGTCCTGTACGGCAAGCGGCCCTTCACCGGGCAGCTGCCGGTGACCTGGCCCAAGTCCGAGGCCCAGCTGCCGATCAACGTGGGCGACGCGGCGTACGACCCGCAGTACCCGTACGGCTGGGGGCTGACGACGACGGCCCGCGCGTCCGGTACGGACGGCGGCGCGAAGCGCCTCGGGGAGCTGACCGCCGAGGCGAGGGTCCTGCGGAAGGCGGGGCGCGCGGACTCCGCGGAGGGCCGGGCTCTGGTGACGGCCGCGCGGCTCCTGGTCCAGGACCGGGTCGGCCAGAAGATCACCCCGGCGGTGGCGAAGCCCTTCGCCGAGGCGGACCATCTGCTGCTCGGCGGGGATGTGACCGGGGCGCTGCGGAAGCTGAGGGCGGCGTATCGCGCCGCGGGATGAGGCCGCGGGATGAGGCCGCGGGGGTGGGTCGGCGGGGGTGAGTCGGCGGGGTGCACGCGACGATCGCGTGCGCCCCGCCGCCCGGTCGGACCGTCGGCCCGGTCAGCCGTGCGCCGCGGCGAACCGCTCCGCGCTCCAGGTCCCGTCGAGCTCGGGGGCCAGCCAGCCGGGGGCCGCGGCGCGGAAGTCGGCGGGCGGGAGTGCCGCCGCGCCCTGCGGCACGGCGCCCAGCAGCGGGGCGCCCGCCTCCCCGGGCAGTTCCGCGACATTGCAGCGGTCCGCGAGGCCCGGGGCCGTGGGCCAGCTGCCGATGACGATGCCGGGGCAGCGCAGGCCCCGGGCGCGCAGCGCCTCCGCCGTCAGAACGGTCGTGTTGAGCGTGCCCAGGCCCGCCTGGACGACGACCAGCACGGGCGCGTCCAGCAGCCGCGCCGCGTCCGCGAGCGTCGTGCCCTCCTCGTCGAAGCGCACCAGCAGCCCGCCCGCGCCCTCCACGAGCACCAGGTCGTGCTCGGCGGCCAGCTTCCCCGCCGCCTCGGCCACGTCGGCGGGCCGCACGGCGGGACGGTCGGCCCGGCGGGCGGCGGTGGCCGGGGCCAACGGGTCCGGGTAGCGGGCGAGTTCCGCCTGCGTGACCGCCCCCGCCAGCCGCGCCACCTCCGCCGCGTCTCCCGGCTCGTCCGCCCGGACCCCGGTCTGCGCGGGCTTGAGCACGGCGACGGACCGGCCGCCGGCCAGCGCGGCGGCGGCGATGGCCGCGGTGGTGACGGTCTTGCCGATTTCCGTGCCGGTGCCGGTGATGACGAGTACGGGCATGGGGTGGCGCCTTTCGGTCTCTCGTGTGGTGCGGGTTGTCGCGGCGGACGCCCGCCCGGTCGGGTCAGGCCGCGAGGGCCGCCGCGTGGACGGCCGCGCAGATGCGGGTCACGTCGTCGTCGCCCGTGATGTACGGCGGCATGGTGTAAAGCAGGTCGCGGAACGGCCGCAGCCAGACGCCCTCCCGTACCGCCGCGCGGGTGGCCACCGCCATGCCCGCTCCGTCGAGGGCGTGGTCGAGCTGGACGACGCCGATGGCGCCCAGGACCCGGACGTCCCGTACGCCGGGCAGTTCGGCCGTGGCGGCCAGACCGTCCCGCAGGCCCGCCTCGATGCGCTTGACCTCCTGCCGCCAGTCGTGGCCGAGCAGCAGGTCGATCGAGGCGAGGGCGACGGCGGCGGCCAGGGGGTTGCCCATGAACGTCGGGCCGTGGGCGAGCACCGGGAGCTCGCCGCGCGAGATGCCGTCCGCCACGCGCGGGGTGCACAGCGCCGCGGCGAGCGTCAGATAACCGCCGGTGAGCGCCTTGCCCAGGCACATCACATCGGGGCTGACGCCCGCGTGTCCGGCCGCGAAGAGCTCGCCCGTACGGCCGAAGCCGGTGGCGATCTCGTCGAAGACCAGCAGCACGTCGTGCTCGTCGCAGGCCTCGCGCAACACCCGCAGCAGGCCGGGGGAGTGGAAGCGCATCCCGCCCGCGCCCTGCACCACCGGCTCGACGATCACCGCGGCCAGTTCGTCCGCGTGGCGGGCGATCAGGTCGCGCAGATGCGCCTCGTACGCGGGGTCCGGCGGGGCGTCGAAGCCGGGCGGGGGCGCGTCGGCGAAGAGGTGACGGGGCAGCAGGCCCGACCACAGGTGGTGCATTCCGCCGTCCGGGTCGCAGACCGCCATCGGCTGCCAGGTGTCGCCGTGGTAGCCGCCGCGCCAGGTGAGCAGCCGTCGCTTGGCGGGGCGGCCCAGCGAGCGCCAGTACTGGAGGCACATCTTGACCGCGACCTCGACCGAGACGGAGCCCGAGTCGGCGAGGAAGACGTGCTCGAGCGGCTCGGGGGTGAGCTCCACGAGGCGGGCGGCCAGCCGCACGGCGGGCTCGTGGGTGAGTCCGCCGAACATCACATGGCTCATCCGGTCCAACTGGCCGCGGGCCGCGTCGTTGAGCACGGGGTGGTTGTAGCCGTGGACGGCGGACCACCACGACGACATCCCGTCGATCAGCTCCCGGTGGCCCTCCGCCGGTTCGGCCAGGCGCAGCCGGACCCCGGAGGCGGACTCGACGATCAGCGGGTCCTGGCGGCCGGGCATCGGCCCGTACGGATGCCAGACGTGCTGCCGGTCCAGGGCCAGCAGTTCGGCGGGCGTCAGCGGCTCAGGCATTGGGCGGCAGGTCCGTGCCCGCGCCACGGCGGCGCACGGCGACCAGGTCGGTGCGGGCGCCGGCGGCCCGCGCGGGCTCGACTGCCTCAGCTCCGGCTCCGGTCCCGGCTTCGGTGGCCGGCGCCTCCGCGGGCGCGGCGTCGCCGCACGGCCCGCAGCCTCCGCCCGTCGCCTCCCCCTCGGAACAGCTGTGCGAACCGCAGCCCGCCCGGGCCGCCGCGAGCGCGTCGGCCCGGTGCGCGGGCAGCGTCGTCGTGTCGCTGCCCTCCACCTCGAAGCCGGCGTCGGCGATCATCGCGAGGTCGTCCGCGCCCGCCTGGCCCTCGGTGGTCAGATAGTCGCCCAGGAAGATCGAGTTGGCCAGGTGCAGGGCGAGCGGCTGGAGCGAGCGCAGATGGATCTCGCGGCCGCCGGCGAGCCGTACCTCCACGTCCGGGCAGACGAACCGCACCATCGCCAGGATGCGCAGGCAGCGCTGCGGGGTGAGCGTCCACTCCTGCGCGAGCGGGGTGCCTTCGATGGGGATGAGGAAGTTGACCGGCACCGAGTCGGGGTCCATCTCGCGGAGCGCGAAGACCACGTCGACCAGGTCCGCGTCCGTCTCGCCCATGCCCGCGATCAGCCCGGAGCAGGCGGACATGCCCGCCGCCTGGGCCTGCTGCACGGTCGACACCCGGTCGGCGTAGGTGTGGGTGGTGGTGATGTCCCCGTACGTGGCTTCCGAGGTGTTGAGGTTGTGGTTGTACGCGTCGGCGCCCGCCTCCCGAAGCCGCGTCGCCTGCCCGTCCGAGAGGAGGCCGAGACAGGCGCACACCTCGACGCCCTCGTTCTCCTCCTTGATCGCCTCGATGGTGCGGGAGACCCGCTCCACGTCCCGGTCCGTCGGCCCGCGCCCGCTGGCGACCAGACAGACCCGCTTGGCGCCGCCGGCGACCCCCGCGCCCGCCGCGGCCGCGGCCTCCTCGGGCTTCAGCCAGGTGTACTTGAGGATGCCGGCGCGCGAGCCGAGCCGCTGTGAGCAGTACGAGCAGTCCTCGGGGCACAGCCCGGACTTGAGGTTGACCAGATAGTTGAGCTTCACCCGCCGCCCGAACCAGGCGCGGCGCACCTTGCCCGCCGCGGCCACCACGTCGAGCACATCGTCGTCGGCGGTCGCCAGCACGGCGAGGGCCTCTTCTCGGGTCGGCAGCTCGCGCCGCAGCCCCTTGTCCACCAGCGTCTTCAGCAGCTCCATGGCGCCGATCCTGCCCTGCCCCAGGGCCCGGGGCAAAGGAGAGACTCCACAACACCATCCGTTCCAGGTGTGTGTATTGCCACACCCTGACCGTGCATGGACGCCGCTACGTTCTATCGGGACCCGACAGTTGGCGCCCGACAGGTGCCCGGCGGAAGGCAGGGACGGCGTATGCCCCAGGACCGTCACGACGACCCGTTCGAGTGGATCGACGAACAGAGCGAACGGCGGCGCCGTGCCGGACTCGTCCGCACGCTCACCCCCCGTCCCGCCGACTCCCCGCTGCTCGACCTGGCGGGCAATGACTACCTGGGCCTGGCGAGGCATCCGGAGGTCACGGCCGCGGCCGGTGCGGCGGCGGCGCGCTGGGGGGCGGGCTCGACCGGGTCCCGGCTGGTCACCGGGCATACGGAGCTGCACGCCGCGCTGGAGGCGGAACTCGCCGCCTTCTGCGGCTTCGAGGCGGCCCTGGTGTTCTCCTCCGGCTACGCGGCGAACCTCGCCGCCGTCGCCGCGCTGAGCGGTCGCGACGCCCTGGTCCTGTCCGACGCGGGCAACCACGCCTCGCTCATCGACGGCTGCCGGCTGTCCAGGGCCGAGGTCGCCGTGGTGCCGCACGCGGACCCCGAGGCGGTGCGCAAGGCCCTGGAAACCGCCTACCGGACGGAAACCGCCTCGCGCCGCGCGCTCGTGGTCACCGACTCCGTCTTCTCCGTCGACGGGGACGCCGCGCCCCTGCCCGGCCTCGCCGCCGCCTGCCGCGCACACGGCGCGGCCCTGGTCGTCGACGACGCGCACGGCTTCGGGGTGCTGGGCGACGGCGGGCGCGGCGCGCCGTACGCCGCCGGGCTCGCGGGGGCGCCCGACGTGGTCGTCACGGTCACGCTGTCCAAGGCGCTGGGCAGCCAGGGCGGGGCCGTCCTGGGACCGGCGCGGGTGATCGAACACCTGGTCAACTCGGCCCGTACCTTCATCTTCGACACCGGCCTCAACCCGGCCGCCGTGGGCGCCGCCCAGGCGAGCCTGCGCCTGCTGCGCCGCGAGCCGGAGCGCGCCGAGCGCGCCCGCGCGGTGGCCACCGCGCTGTACGAACGGCTCACCGCCGCCGGGCTGAGCGCGGTGCGGCCGGACGCGTCGGTGGTGTCGGTGCGGGCCCCCTCGCCCGAGCGGGCGGTGCGGTGGGCCGCGGACTGCCGGGCGGCCGGGCTGGCCGTCGGCTGCTTCCGCCCGCCGTCCGTCCCGGACGGCATTTCCCGGCTGCGGCTGACGGCCCGGGCGGATCTGACCGATCAGCAAATCGAGGAGGCGGCCGACGCGGTCGTGAGGACCGCGCCGACCGCCTAGACAGCTCAGCTACGCCCGTCGGCGCGGGTCCCGTCGGTGTCGAGCGCGCCGCCCCGTAGCGCGTCGACGAACGTGACCCAGGTTTCCGGGGTGAACAGCAACGCGGGACCGGCCGTGTTCTTGGAGTCCCGCACGGCCAGCAGGCCGGGCGGGAGTGCGGCCGACTCGACGCAGTTGTTCATTCCGGTGCTGTAGCTGCTGCGCCGCCATTGCGCATCGCGCAGTGCCGAATCGCAGGGTAGGGACCAGGACATTCCAGACATGGTGCCCCCTCAGGCGCCGCCCCCGATTTTTGTGATGAAGGTCAACGATTCCTTGACTGACAGGGCGTTGGTGCGCAGCGTGTCGAACGCGGCGCTGTACGCCCGGAGGTCTTCTTTCCGCTCCAGGTAGAGGCTACTCGTCAAGTGGTCGAGAACAACAACATCGAGATCACTAATGTGCGAAAACGAAAAAATAATGAAAGGACCTGTGATGCCAATGGGCATTCCGGCCGAGAATGGCAGTACCTGGAGCCGTACTTGAGGGAGCGCCGCCACCTCTGCCAGATGCCTCAGCTGATCCGCCATCACCCCGGGCCCGCCGACCTCCCGCCGCAGCACCGCCTCGTCGAGCACCGCGTGCAGCCGCAGCGGACGCGCCCCGCGCAGCACCGACTGCCGCGCGATCCGCACCTCCACCAAGGTGTCCACCTCCGGCCGCGGCAGATCCGGCAGCGCCGCCCGGGTCACCGCCCGCGCGTAGTCCGGGGTCTGGAGCAGCCCCGGCACCACCGTGGTCTCCAGCGTGTACGCGGCCGAGGCCTCCGACTCCAGGCTGATGAAGTCCCGGTAGGCGGGCGGCAGCAGATCGCGGTACGCGTACCACCAGCCGCGCCGCGAACCCTCGGGATCCGAGGCGCCCCCGCCGCACAGCGCCTCCAGCAGCGCCCGCAACTCCGGGTCGGCGACCCCGTAGACATCCAGCAGCCGCGTCACATCGGACGGTCTCGCGCCGCTGCGCCCGGTTTCCAGCCGACTCACCTTCGACTGGTGCCAGCCCACCCGGCGCGCTGCCTCGCCACTGGTGAGTCCGGCGAGATCGCGGAGGCGGCGGAGTTCCGCACCGAGCTTGCGGCGGCGCACCGCAGGGCCATACCGCATGATGTCCCCTTTCGGCTATCTGTGAATTCCCGGTCGCCAGTGTGCCGCTCAAATCCGGTCTTCCGTAGCAGAGTTCACCGTTTCGAGCGACAGATATATGCATAACTCGGCGGATCGCCCCCGTCGCGGGCCCTATCGATGGCAGTCTGACGCTAGAGCCGCCGGGGCTGCCCAACGACTTCACTGGCTTGGCAATACCACTCGCACGCGCCCGCAGCCGCGACCCCGGCGGGAAGGGACAGGGTCGCCATGGCTGACCACCAGGAAGCATCCGTCACTCTCCCGAGCGCGCCGGTCTCGGTGACCGCGGCGCGAAGATATGTGACGAGCGTGCTGACCGAATGGGGTCTGCCGACGGACGCGGAGACCGTCGGCATCGTACGGCTCGTCGTCTCCGAACTCGCCACCAACGCGGTGCAGCACACCATGGGCCAGTCACCCACCTTCACCGTGGACGTGCGGCTCGAGCGTGAGGAGCGGCTGAGGATCGGCGTCACCGACAGCCACCCCCGATGGCCCAAACGGCTGCCGGCCGCCCCCCACCAGGACAGCGGCCGGGGCCTGCTGATCATCCGTTCACTGGCCGCGGAGTGGGGCGGCGAGGTGTCCGTCATCCCGACGCCCGAGGGCGGGAAGACCGTCTGGATCGCGCTGCCCTGGAGCGTTCCCGTGGGCTGAGCGGGCTCACAGGACGCGCTCGACTCCCCCCGTGGTGCCGCGCGCCTCGGCCAGCTCCCGGATGCGCCCGAACACCGGCCCGGCCGCGGGGCTGATCAGATGGTGCGGCATATCGCCGCGCTCGATCACGCCGTACTTGCCGGCGCCCATGAGATACGAGGAGTAGAGGATCAGCCCGTCGGGCCGCCGCATATCGACGGCCAGCGCCGAGAAGCCCGGGAACTCGTCCGTCTGATACACCCGCAGCCCCTCGGCCTCGGCGCCGTAGCGCTCCTTGAACCGGCCGAACCGCTCCAGCGAGTCCTTGATCTTCCGCGTCATGTCCTCCTGGTACTGGCGCGACAGCGTGGCCGCGGCGTCCGAGGACGGATCCAGCAGATAGCAGCTGTAGACGCCGCCCCGGCGCAGCAGACCGAGCACCGCGTCGCGATAGCGGGCCGGGCGCTCCGTGGTCACCAGCCGGCCGGACGAGGTGCGCAGCGCCGTGCCCATGTCGAGGACCTCCTCGGACGCCGCGTCCAGCAGCCGCGCCTTCTCCTCGGAGCTGGGCCGCTCGGGATACGCGTGGACCGTGGTGCCCCCGTCAAGACCGCGGCTCCCCAGCCAGGCCTTGGCCGCCCGCTCCGGCCCGCCGTCCCCGGCCATCAGATACACCCGCTTGCCCTCGTGGCTCCCCACGAGCGCGAACCGCTCCGCGTGCGGGCCCGCGGTGCGGTACACGTCCTCCGAGATCGCCAGGCAGTCCCGGGGGGTCGCCTTCTCCAGATGGGCGGCCAGATTGATGTCGGGGGAGTGGATCGCGCCCGTCCGCCCCTCGCCGGTGTGCTGGATCGTGCCCTTGTGCACGGCCATCCGCAGATGCAGCTCGCCGCCCACACCCGCCCGCGCGAACTCGTCCCGCAGATGGATCAGATCCAGGGTGAGAAACGTCCTGGCCGCCTCCAGCGCGACATCGCGGGCCACGCTCTCGCTGTCGTCGTGGACGGCGAAGAAGCCGCCGTCGCCCCGCCAGCTCCACACCCCGCTGCGGGCGCAGCGGCGCTCCGCCGCCAGCTGCTCGATCCGGCTCCGCATCCGCTCGCGCAGCAGATCGAAGGCGTGGGCGGCGCGGTCTCTCGGATTCGACAGAACGATCGTCGAATACCCCGCGGTGTCGACGAACACCAGATACACATGGTCGTAGGTCCGGTCCGCCTCGAACTGCTCGGTCACCACAAGCCCCCTCCTGCTGCCGACACCGGGCCACGCTACGCGCGTTGGCGCAGGCGTCGAAGACCCCCGTCGCAGAAGACCCGCGTCACATCGGCTCCACCAGGCCGCGCTCGACGGCGCTGCGCTCCACGCAGAACTCATTGCCCTCGGGGTCCGCCATCACCACCCAGCCCAGCCCGTCGTCCGTGCGCCGGTCGTCGACGACCCGCGCGCCCAGCGGGAGCAGCCGCTCCACCTCGGCGTCCCGCGTGCCCGAGGGCGGCTGGATGTCGAGGTGGACGCGGTTCTTGACGGCCTTGGCATCCGGCACCCGCAGGAACAGCAGGCCCGGAGCCCCCGTCTGGCCCGACGAGATCAGCACCTCGTCGTCGCCCGGCGCGGAGCCCTCCAGCGGGTACCCGGTGAGGGCGGACCAGAACTGTGCCAGGGCGTACGGGTCATGGGCGTCGAAGGTGATGTTCCGGACCGGGTTCAGATACGACATGTGATCCTCGCGGCGATGGACGGGCCTTCCCGACCCCGCCAACGTACCGGCGCCCACCGACAGCCGGGCCCAGGCATCAGCGCACCTTGCCGTACCAGACCTTCTTGGTCCAGATGCGCTCCAGCCGCACCACGGTCCCCGGCTTGGGCGCGTGCCAGATCCGGCCGCGCCCCGCGTACAGGCCCACGTGGTAGACGCTGCTCCCGGAGTGGAAGAACACCAGGTCGCCGCCGTGGCGGGAGGCGGCCTTGATATGGCGGGTGCGGTTGTACTGCGCGGACGCCGTGCGCGGCAGCCGCTTCCCGGCCCGCTTGTAGGCGTACTGGGTCAGGCCCGAGCAGTCGAAGCGGCTGGGGCCCGCCGCCCCGTACCTGTACGGGGCGCCCTTCTTCGAGGCGGCGATCTGTAGCGCCCTCGCGGCGGCGGACGCCGCGTCGGCCTGCTGTGGAAGCCCTGGCGCCGCTACGGGGCCGCCGACCGCGGCGACGGTTATGGCCGAGACGGCGCCGGCCCTGGACACCACTGCGGGGACTCGCATGTGCGCATTCATGGCGCACCCCCTTCCGTCCGCCGGGGCCCGCCCGGACCGGGCCGGCCAGGCGCCCGGCACGGCGGGTCCTGTCGTCCTTGGGATGGTGCCGCAGCCGTGCCCGGCATGCCGAGCCGGACGGGCACGGATTGCGCCGTCCGGGTGAACGGGGTCCGGCCTCAGGGCGCCGACGCCGGGGGAAGCGTGACGCGCTCGGTGCGCCGCTGGCCGTCCAGGACGCGCAGGGCCCGCTCCAGCGTCGCGGCGTGCAGCCGGCTCTCCCCGCGCTCGTGCATCAGCGCCAGCGCGTCCCGGAGCGCCGTGGCCTTTCCGACCAGGGCCTGCGCGGCGCGCAGCCCCGCGTAGGTGTCACTGCCGCGGGCCGGGTTGATGCGGCCCAGCAGGTCGACCACGTCCAGATAGCCGTCCACCAGCGCGCCCTCCGCGCGGGTGAGCGCGGGCAGCGGGGGGAGTTCGGGCGGCGGCACGGCCGCTCACCTCGCCCCGCGCGGCGCCGGCGGGCGCTTGCGGCTCTGGGTGAGCCGGTCCACCAGCCCGTACGCCACCGCGCCCGCCGCGTCGAAGATCTTGTCGCGCTCGACATCGGCGCGGATGCGCTCCGCGCTCTGCCCGGTGTGCCGCACCAGCAGCTCCTCCAGCAGCTCGCGGGTGCGCAGCATCTCCTTGGCCTGGAGCTCCAGGTCGGACGTCGTGCCCTGGACGGGCTCGCTGAACGACGGCTGATGGATGAGGACCCGCGCGCCGGGCAGCGCGAAGCGCTTGCCGGGGGCGCCGGCGGCGAGCAGCACGGCGGCCGCGGAGGCGGCCTGGCCCAGGCAGACCGTCTCCACGTCGCAGGTGACGAAGTGCATGGTGTCGTAGATCGCCGTCATGGCGGAGAACGAGCCGCCGGGCGAGTTGATGTAGAGCGAGATGTCCTGGTCGGGCCCGGCGTGCTCGAGGTGGATGAGCTGTGCGATCACGTCGTTGGCCGAGGTGTCGTCGACCGGCGTGCCGAGGAAGACGATGCGCTCGGACAGGAGCTTGGAGTACGGGTCCATGGTGCGGATCCCGGAACTCGTGCGCTCGGTGAACTCGGGCAGGACATAGCGCGCCGTCGGGCGTTCCATCGCGTCACCTCTCGGTGTCAGTCGGTAGCCAGGAACCTGTAAAAAATGTACAGGACGTACACCTCGTTATGATGGGGAGCATGGCCTACGAGATTCCGGTGACGCAAGCCCGAGCAGAGCTCGCGGAGCTCATCAACCGCGTTGTCTACGGCGGCGAGCGCGTGGTCGTGACCCGGCACGGAAAGCCGCTCGTGGCCCTGGTCTCGGCCGATGACCTGCGGCGACTCGAGGAGAACGAGTCGGAGGCGGAGGATCAGGTGATCAGCACGGTCTCCGCGGTGCGCCCGGTGGCGTCCGCTCCCGGCGAACGGCGGCGGTTCGGCATCGCGGCGGAGCACCGCGGCCCGGACACCGGGGACCGGCGGCCCGGCCGCGCCTGACACAGCCGCCCACCCGCCAACCGCCGCACCCGTCGCAGTTAACGCCGTGGAAACGCCGCGGAACTAGCCTTCCGAAACCGGGTGCGAGCCGCCCTGGGCCGCAGGTGAACGGGCGATTCTCCCCTTGACGAGGGACACGCCCGACGGGACGAGTGTGAGGTGGTAGGCGTGCAGTTGACCCCGCACGAACAGGAACGGCTGCTCATCCATGTGGCCGCCGACGTGGCCGAGAAGCGGCGGGCCCGCGGAGTGGTCCTCAACCACCCGGAGGCCATCGCGCTGATCACCGCGCACATCCTGGAGGGCGCCCGCGACGGCCGTACGGTCGCCGAGCTGATGTCCTCCGGCCGCAAGGTGCTCACCCGCGAGGAGGTCATGGAGGGCGTCCCCGAGATGATCCACGACGTCCAGGTCGAAGCCACCTTCCCCGACGGCACCAAGCTCGTCACCGTCCACCAGCCGATCGCCTGACGGAGGACGCCTTCCGTGACACCCGGAGAGATCCTGCACGCGGACGAGCCGATCGGCCTCAACGAGGGCCGTCCCGTCACCCGCCTCACCGTGCTCAACGCCGCCGACCGGCCCGTCCAGGTCGGCTCCCACTACCACTTCGCCGAGGCGAACCCCGGCCTCGACTTCGACCGCGCCGCCGCCCACGGCCAGCGCCTGCACATCGCCGCGGGCACCGCCGTGCGCTTCGAGCCCGGCATCCCCGTCGAGGTCGAGCTGGTCCCGATCGCGGGCGCGCGCGTCGTACCCGGGCTGCGCGGGGAAACCGGAGGTGCCCTCGATGGCTGAACTCAGCCGCGCCGCGTACACGGACCTCTTCGGGCCGACCGCCGGCGACCGTATACGACTCGCCGACACCGACCTGCTCATCGAGATCGAGGAGGACCGCGCGGGCGGCCCCGGCCGCGCCGGGGACGAGGCGGTCTTCGGCGGCGGCAAGGTGATCCGCGAGTCCATGGGCCAGTCCCGCGCCACGCGCGCCGAAGGGACCCCCGACACCGTGATCACCGGCGCCGTGATCCTGGACCACTGGGGGATCGTCAAGGCCGACATCGGCCTGCGCGACGGCCGGATCACCGGCATCGGCAAGGCGGGCAACCCGGACACCATGGACGGCGTCCACCCCGACCTCGTGATCGGGCCGGAGACCGAGGTCATCGCGGGCAACGGCAGGATCCTCACCGCCGGGGCCATCGACGCCCACGTCCACCTCATCTCCCCCACCATCGCCGACGAGGCTCTGGCGGCGGGCATCACCACCCTGGTCGGCGGCGGCACCGGACCCGCCGAGGGCACCAAGGCGACCACCATCACCCCGGGCCCCTGGCACCTCGCCCGGATGTTCGAGGCGCTGGAGGCCTACCCCGTCAACATCGGGCTGCTCGGCAAGGGCAACACCGTCTCCCGCGAGGCGATGTACTCCCAACTGCGCGGCGGGGCACTCGGGTTCAAAATCCATGAGGACTGGGGCGCCACCCCCGCCGCCATCGACGCCTGCCTGGGCGTGTGCGAGGAGAGCGGCGCCCAGCTCGCCATCCACACCGACACGCTCAACGAGGCGGGCTTCGTCGGCGACACCCTCGCCGCCATCGCCGGGCGCTCCATCCACGCGTACCACACCGAGGGCGCGGGCGGCGGGCACGCGCCGGACATCATCACCGTGGTGTCCCAGCCCAACGTGCTGCCCAGCTCCACCAACCCGACCCGCCCGCACACCGTCAACACCGTCGAGGAACACCTCGACATGCTGATGGTCTGCCACCACCTCAACCCCGCCGTCCCCGAGGACCTCGCCTTCGCCGAGTCCCGCATCAGGCCCAGCACCATCGCGGCCGAGGACATCCTCCACGACCTCGGCGCCATCTCGATCATCTCCTCCGACTCCCAGGCCATGGGGCGGGTCGGCGAGGTCGTGCTGCGCACCTGGCAGACCGCGCACGTCATGAAGCGCCGGCGCGGCGCCCTGCCCGGCGACGGCCGCGCCGACAACCACCGGGCGCGCCGCTACGTCGCCAAATACACCATCAACCCGGCCGTCGCCCAGGGCCTGGACCACGAGATCGGGTCCGTGGAGACGGGGAAGCTCGCCGATCTGGTGCTGTGGGACCCGGCGTTCTTCGGCGTCAAGCCGCAGCTGGTCATCAAGGGCGGACAGATCGCGTACGCGCAGATGGGCGACGCCAACGCCTCCATCCCCACGCCCCAGCCGGTCCTGCCGCGCCCCATGTTCGGCGCGATCGGCCGCGCCCCGGCCACCAACTCGCTCAACTTCGTCACGCGGACCGCGCTCGACGACGGCCTCGCCGAGCGGCTCGGGCTCGGCAAGCGGTTCGTCCCGATCCGCAGCACACGCGGCGTCACCAAGGCCGACATGCGGGAGAACGACGCCCGCCCGCGCGTCGAGGTCGACCCGGACACCTTCACGGTGACCATCGACGGCGAGCCGGTCGAACCGGCCCCGGCGGCGGAACTGCCCATGGCGCAGCGCTACTTCCTCTTCTGAGCGGACGTGGCGACCATGACCGTGCCCATGTCCGCGACCACCGCCCGGGCGGCCCTGCTCGTCCTCGCCGACGGCCGGTTCCCCGCCGGGGGCCACGCGCACTCCGGGGGCGCCGAGGCCGCCGTCAAGGCGGGCCGGATCCGGGACGCGGCCACCCTGGAGGAGTTCTGCCGGGGCCGGCTGCACACCGCCGGGCTCACGGCGGCCGGGCTCGCCGCCGCGGCCGCCGCCGGGCTCGACCCGCTCGCGCTCGACGAGGCCGCCGACGCCCGCACCCCGGCCCCCGCCCTGCGCGCCACCGCGCGGCGGCTCGGCAGACAGATGATGCGCGCCGCCCGGGCCGCCTGGCCGGGACCGGAGCTCGACGCCCTGGCCGCCGCCCGCCCGCGCGGCGCCCACCAGCCGGTCGTCCTCGGCCTCGCCGCGCGCGCCGCCGGGGCGAGCCCGCTGGACGCCGCGCACATCGCCGCGTACGAGTCGGTCAGCGGGCCCGCGACCGCCGTCGTACGGCTGCTGAGCCTCAACCCCTTCGACGCCACCGCCGTGCTCGCCCGCCTCGTCCCCGAACTCGACCAGGTGGCGGCGCGCGCCGCC
The DNA here is from genome assembly GCF_040302705.1 of Streptomyces sp. NPDC097640. NCBI lineage: Bacteria > Bacillati > Actinomycetota > Actinomycetes > Kitasatosporales > Streptomycetaceae > Streptomyces > Streptomyces sp. NPDC097640. The sequence continues at coordinate 46,939 of NZ_JBEOSB010000022.1, read as the reverse complement.
GCGGCGGCCCGGCGGGCCCTCGACGAGGGCCCGGACGCGCTGCCCGCCGCCTCCGCGCCCCTGCTCGACATCACCGCCGAGGCGCACGCGGCCTGGCCCGTACGCCTCTTCGCCTCCTGAGCGCCCGCAGCCCGCCCAGCCCCATCCCGCAGCCCCCAGCCATCCGGAGCCGTCATGCATCTCGACGACCACCTCGACCACGCCGGCGCCTACCCCCAGCGCCACACCCACAGCGCCGCCGACCCCCGCCGCCCCGACGGCGCCCGGCGCGCCCTGCGCATCGGCCTCGGCGGCCCCGTGGGCTCCGGGAAGACCGCGACCGTCGCCGCGCTGTGCCGCGCGCTGCGCGACGAACTGTCCATCGCCGTGGTCACCAACGACATCTACACCCGCGAGGACGCCGAGTTCCTGCTGCGCGAGGCCGTGCTGCCCGCGACCCGCATCACGGCGGTGGAGACCGGCGCCTGCCCGCACACCGCCATCCGCGACGACATCTCCGCCAACCTCGAGGCGGTCGAGGACCTCGAGGACGCGCTCGGCGGCCTGGACATCGTGTTCATCGAGTCCGGCGGCGACAACCTCACCGCGACCTTCTCCAAGGGCCTGGTCGACGCGCAGATCTTCGTCATCGACGTGGCGGGCGGCGACGACATCCCGCGCAAGGGCGGCCCCGGCGTGACCACCGCCGACCTCCTGGTCGTCAACAAGACCGACCTCGCGCCGTACGTCGGCTCCGACCTGGAGCGCATGGCCCATGACGCACGGGCCCAGCGCGGCGACCTGCCCGTCGCCTTCACCTCCCTGGTCGCCGAGAACGGCGTCAAGCCGGTCGCCGACTGGGTGCGCGAGCGGCTGACCGCCTGGACGGCGGCCCCGGCGTGACGGCACCGGCCGTACCGGCCACGGGAATCGGCGTACGAGCCACGGCCCGCGTCGTCGCCGAGGCGGACGGGCGGGGCGGAACCGCGCTGCCCGTGCTCGCCGGGGACGGCCCGCTCGCGCTGCGGCGGACCCGGCCAAGCGGGGCCGGCGGGGCCGGCGGCGGCGCGGGTGCGGCGCGGGTGACCGTGGTGGGGGCGATGAGCGCCCCGCTCGGCGGCGACCGGCTCGCGCTGGACGTGACGGCCGGGCCCGGCGCCCGGCTGTGGATGGGCGCGGCGGCCGCCACCATCGCCCTGCCCGGCCGGTCGGCCGAACCCGCCCACTACGACGTACGGCTCACCGTCGGCGACGGCGCGACGCTGTGCTGGCTCCCCGAGCCGCTCATCTCAGCGCGCGGCAGCGATCTGCGGATGACCTGCCGCGTCGAGCTGGCCCCCACCGCCCGGCTGCTGCTCCGCGAGGAGCAGGTGCTCGGCCGGGCCGGGGAGCCGCCGGGACGGCTGACGGCCCGTCTGACGGTGCGCCGCGCCGGGCGGGCCCTGCTGGACCAGGAGCTCGGCTACGGGCCGGGGACGCCCGGCTGGGACGGCGGCGCGGTCCTCGGGGGGCACCGGGCCACCGGCCAACTCCTGCTCGTCGACCCGGCCTTCGAGGACCGGCCCGTGCCCGTCAGGCAGCTGGGCGAGACGGCGGTCCTCACCCCGCTCGCGGGCCCCGCCGCCCTGGTCACCGCGGTGGCGCCGGACGCGCTGCGGCTGCGCCGGCTGCTCGACGAGGTGACCGCCGATGGCCGCATGTTCACGAATTGACAAAGAAATCCCGGTTCGCGCTGTACCCAGCGGTGAGTCAGGCGCGAGGATCCTTCTGACAATCTGTGATCATCGCCGCAGGGGCGGCGCGACATGGCAGGGGGAGTAGCTACGTGAGACGTACAGCAATGCTCGGCACGGCCGGCGGTGTGCTCACCGGGGCGCTGATAGCGGGCGCCCTGGCCACGCCGGTGGCCAGCGCCAAGGCGCGTACGCCGGGGGGAGCGGCGGAGGCGCGCGGTGTGGCGATCGCCGCGGCCAGGGCCGCCGAGGCGGGCGTCGACTGGAAGGACTGCCCGGCCGACTGGAGCCTGGAGAAGCCCATCCAGTGCGGCTATGTGACGGTTCCGCTCGACTACGCCAAGCCCAACGGCCGCACCATCAAGCTCGCCGTGGACCGGATCGGCAGCACCGGGAGCGCCACCGAGCGCCAGGGCGCGCTGCTCTACAACCCGGGCGGGCCCGGCGGCTCGGGCCTGAAGTTCCCGCGCCGGGTCACCACCGAGAACCCGCTGTGGAAGAAGGCCTCGAAGGCCTACGACTTCGTGGGCTTCGACCCGCGCGGGGTCGGCCACTCCGCCGCCATCTCCTGCGTCGACCCGCAGGAGTTCGTCAAGGCGCCGAAGGCGGACCCGGTGCCGGACAGCGAGGCGGACAAGCGCGCGCAGCGCAAGCTCGCCAAGGAGTACGCGCAGGGGTGCGCGGACCGCAGCGGCTGGATGCTGCCGTACATGACGACGCCCAACACCGCCCGTGACATCGACGTCATCCGGGCCGCGCTCGGCGAGAAGAAGCTCAACTACCTCGGCGTGTCCTACGGCACCTACATCGGCGGCGTGTACGCCACGCTCTTCCCGACCCATGTGCGCCGCATGATCGTCGACAGCGTGGTCAACCCGTCGCGGGAGAAGATCTGGTACCAGGCCAACCTGGACCAGGACGTCGCCTTCGAGATGCGCTGGAAGGACTGGACGGCGTGGGTCGCCAAGAACGACGCGGCCTACCACATCGGCGACACCCCGCAGAAGGTCCAGAAGCAGTGGGAGACGCTGCGCGCGGCCGCGAAGAAGCACCCGATCGGCGGGGTCGTCGGCCCGGCCGAGCTGGTGGGCTTCTTCCAGAGCGCGCCGTACTACGACTCCTCGTGGGCCCCGGTCGCCGCGGTGTGGAGCGCCTATCTCGCCGGTGACGAGAAGCAGTTGGTCGAGGCCGCGGGCCCGGATCTGTCCGACACCGCGGGCAACATCTCCTCGGAGAACGGCAACGCCGTCTACACAGCGGTGGAGTGCGCGGACGCCAAGTGGCCGACCAGCTGGCGCACCTGGGACCGCGACAACACCCGGCTGCACAAGGACTACCCGTTCATGACCTGGGCGAACGCCTGGATGAACCTGCCGTGCAGCACCTGGGGCGCCCGGCAGCAGACCCCGATTGAGGTCGGCGCGGACAAGGGTCTGCCCCCGACGCTCATCGTGCAGAGCACCCGCGACGCCGCCACCCCGTACGAGGGCGCCGTCGAGCTGCACAAGCGGCTGAAGGGGTCGCGCCTGATCACCGAGAAGGACGCCGGCTCGCACGGGGTCACCGGTCTGGTCAACTCCTGCATCAACGACCGGGTGGACACCTATCTGCTGAAGGGCACGGTGGACGCCGCGGACGTGACGTGCGGCCCGCACGCCACGCCCGTACCGGCCGCCGCCAAGTAGCCGGAGCACACCGGGCCGGGCCCCGTTCCGGGGGTGCGCGACGCACCCCCGGGGCGGGGCCCGGTGCCGTCAGCGCCCGGAGTCAGCGCACGGAGCCGGCGGCGGACCCGCGCGCGGCCAGCCACGCGTCCTCCGCGGCGTAGTCGAAGAGGCCGATGGACCCGTATGCCTTGGCCAGGAGCGGGAACGCCTCCCGCCAGTCCCGGCCGCCCGCCAGCCGGCGGGCCGTCCACTCGACCGTCTCCGGCAGCGATTCGGCGTATCCGGTCGCCGCCCGGTAGCCCAGCTCGCGCTCCGCCGCCGACATGTCCATCACCACCGGCCGGGCCGTGCTCCAGGGGGTCTGTCCAAGACCCGGGCGCGGCGGCTCGCCGTCGAACGTGATCAGCTCGCTGGTGGCGCCCATCGCCGCGTCCACCGCGGCCGCGATCTCGGCGACCGTCGGCGCCTGCGGATCGCCCGCGTTGAGCGCCCGGGAGCCGGGTCTGCGGGCGGCCAGCCGCACCAGCTCGGCCAGGTTGTCCACGTGCACCGGGTGGAACCGGCTGGCGCCCCCGTGGGCGAGGATCCGCACCGGCCGCCCGTCGAGCACCCGCTTGACGAAGTACGTCTCGCGGGGCAGGGGGCTGAACGGGCCGTGGATCGCCCCGGCGCGCAGCAGCGTGGTCGGCAGCCGGTCCCCGGCGGCCAGCAACTCCCGCTCCAGCGCGACCTTGGCGGTGCTGTACGTGTCGTCGCCCGGCGCGACGGTCGGCTGCGACTCGGGGATCGGCACCGGGTAGTCCGGGACGCCGTCCGGCTCGGTCTGGGTGTCGAAGCCGCGGCCTCGGTCGTCCTGGTACACCGCGACGCTGGAGATCACCACCGCCGAGCCGATCCGGTCCGCGAGGCCGAGCAACTGCCGGGCGTGGCGCGACCCGTAGGCCACGCAGTCCAGCAGCACATCGCAGCCGTCCCCGAGCGCCGCCGCCAGCGCGGCGTCGTCCTCCCGGTCCATGGTCACGGCCCGCACCTCCTCGGGCCATCGCTCGTCGCGGCCACCGCCGCGCGAGGCGGCCCGCACCCGCCATCCCTCGGCGGCGAGCGCCCGTACGGCCGCCCGCCCGATCTGTCCCGTCGCCCCGATCACGAATGCGTCTCCGATGGTCATACGCGGACGCTACGTGCCCCCTGGGGCACCGCCCAGCCGCGTTCACCCTGCGCGGATCAGCTCTGGGCGCAACGGCCGTGCGTTCCGGAAAATTTCGAGAACGCAATGAAAATGAAAGAACGCGATCGGTTCTTGGGCTATTTCAATTCGTACTTCAGTGCATTGCCGAGAAAAACGCATATTCGTCTCGGTCGTCGGCGAAAGCGCTATGCTCCTTGGCTCATAGCGAACTCTCCCTGGCTCATTACGAGCCCTTCGCACTTATTTTCTCCCCGCAGTTCTCAAGAAGGACGCCCATGGTTTTTGCTGGCTCGTCACCCGGAGGCCGGCGGCCCGCCTCCGCGCTCTTATGGCTGATCCCTCCCGCCGCCACGGCGCTCTGCGCGGCGCTGGCCGTCACCCGCGTGCCCACCGGGGCGCGGGCGGCGGCCGTCTGGTGCGGCCTGGCTGCGACGCTGGCGGTGGCCGTGGTGGCGGGCGAGGCGGTGCGCCGCGGGCGCGCCACCGCGACCCTGCGCCTGCGGGCCGCGGAGCGTGAGGCCGCGCTGCGGCAGCGCCTGGCCGACCAGGAGGTGGAGACCAGACGGCTGGCCAAGGAACTGCTCCCCGCGGCCGTGGCCCGGCTGAGGGCCGGCGCCGAACCCGTCGACGTGATGAAGGACATCGACCACTCGCCGTGCCTCGACCCGGACTTCGAGTCCGCGCACCGGTCGGTCCTGGAGGCGATGCTGTACACCGTGCGGGCCGAGGAGGACCTCAGGGACGCCGCCCAGCGGGCCTTCGTCAACATCGCCCGCCGCGTCCAGGCCATCACCAACCAACAGGCCTACGACATGCGGGAGATGGAGGACAAGCACGGCGCCGACCCCGAGGTGTACGCCGATCTGCTCCACCTCGACCACGGCAACGCGCTGATCGGCCGCATGGCGGACAGCATCGCGGTGCTCGGCGGCTCCCGCCCGGGCCGCCAGTGGCGTAGCCCGATCCCGCTGTACAACGTCTGCCGCGGCGCCATCTCACGGATCCTGGAGTACCGGCGGGTCGATCTGCACTCGGTGGCGGACGTCGGCATCGTCGGCCCCAGCGTCGAGCCGCTGATCCACGCCATGGCCGAACTGCTGGACAACGCCACCCGCTACTCACCGCCGAAGACCCGGGTGCATCTGACCGCGGTCGAGGTCCAGTCCGGGGTCGCCATCGAGATCGAGGACGCCGGGGTGGGCCTGACGGAGGAGGCCCGCCGCCGCACCGACCTGGTGCTGGCCCACGCGGCGGCCGGACTCGACCTCAACGACCTGGGCGAGACGCCGCGTCTGGGGCTCGCGGTGGTCGGCCGGCTCGCCCACAAGTACCGCTTCCAGTTCTCGATGCGCCCCTCCGCGTACGGCGGCGTCCGCGCGGTCCTGGTCGTACCGCAGGACATCACCTGCACCACCCCCGCGCCCGGCGGCATGATCGCCCTCGCCGCCAAGCTGCCCCCGCCCAAGCCGGTGCGGCGGGCCACGCCCACCCCGGCCCCGGCGCGCACCGGCCCGGTCCCCACCGGCCGCGGCCCCGCGGTGCAGAACACGGCCGGACTGCCGCAGCGGCGCCGCCGGATGCCCCAGGTCACCCGGACTGCCCGGGCCGCCCGGCCCGAGAGCGGCGCCGGGCCCGGCGCCCCGGCCGAGCCGGCCGTGGAGCCCGGACTGTGGCTGGGCCCTTTCTTCCAGGGCGTTTCCGGTGCGGCCGAGAACACCGAATCCGGCCGTCCGCACCGTGATGAATCGTCGAACACCTCGAATGAGTCGGATAAGGGTGAATAGGCAAGTGACGCAACCGCGGTACAACATGGACTGGATGCTCCGGGACCTGGCGACCAGCGTTCCGCAGACCCGCCACGTGGTGCTCCTCTCCTCGGACGGCCTGTGCATGGCGCAGATCGGCGCCGACGAGGAAACCGCCGACCGGCTGGCCGCCGCCTGCGCGGGGCTCCAGAGCCTCTCGGGGGCGATCGCCGCCGAATTCCCCGAGGGCGACGGGCGGATGAAACTCGTCGCCATCGAGGTCGACGGCGGGTTCTTCTATCTGATGGCGGCCGGCGTCGGAGCGTATCTGGCGGTGCTGGCCGAGGACAGCGTGGACGCCGGGCTCATGGGCCAGTGCATGAGAAGCCTGGTGGCCCGGCTCGGCGAACACCTCAGCAGCCCGCCGCGCGTCGACGGGCGGACGGCATGAGCGAACCGCGGGAGCGCCTCGCCGAAGGCGCCCCCGAGCGGCTGTACACCCTCGCCGACAGCCGGGCGCGCCGCACCCCGCGGGCCGACGTGGAGCTGGTCACCCTGATCGTGGCGCGGGCCGAGACGGAGCCGGGGACCCGCCCCGAGTGCGCGGCCGTCCTGAGAATGTGCCAGTTCCCGCTGTCCGTGGCCGAGATCTCCGCGTATCTGGCCCTGCCCGTCTCCGGCGTCACCGAGGTGCTCGCGGAGCTGCTCGCGGAGGACCAGGTGGAGACCCGGGCGCCGGTCCCCGCCGCCGAACTGCCCGACCCCGCACTCCTCCAGGCGGTGATGCATGGACTACAGAAGCTCTGAGGCGGTCGCCGGACCGCGTGCCGAGGACGTCCTGCCGTCCTCGGTGAACGCGGCGGTCAAGGTGGTGATCGTCGGTGGGTTCGGCGTCGGCAAGACGACCATGGTCGGCTCGGTGAGCGAGATCCGTCCGCTGACCACCGAGGAGACCATGACCCAGGCCGGGGTCGGCGTGGACGACCTCGCCGGGGTCGAGCGCAAGACCGAGACCACCGTGGCGATGGACTTCGGCCGGATCAGCCTCAACGACCAGCTGGTGCTCTATCTGTTCGGCACGCCCGGCCAGGAGCGCTTCTGGTTCCTGTGGGACGGCCTGTTCGAGGGCGCCCTGGGGGCCGTGGTGCTCATCGACACCCGGCGGCTGGAGGTCAGCTTCGACGTGGTCGGCCGGCTGGAGGAGCGCGCGGTGCCCTTCGTCGTCGCCGTCAACGCCTTCCCCGAGGCCCCGGCCTACCCCATCGCGGAGCTGCGCGCCGCGATGGACCTGCCCGAATCCGTACCCATGATCGACTGCGACGCCCGGGACCGCGGGTCCAGCCGCGACGCCCTGCTGACCCTCGTGCGCTATCTGCACTCCCTGATCACCGTGACCCCGGAGACCCCGTGACCCCTCCACCCGAGCACCCGGGCACCGACCACCTCGGCACCGGGCAGGTGGCCATGCCTCCCCCCGAATGCCCCGCCCACGCCGCCGTTCACGCCGCCGCCCCCGCTTCCGCCTCCGCTCTGGCGGACCTCTTCGGACCCGGCCACGAAGCCGACCCCAAGGGCTTCTACGAGCGGCTGCGCGCCGAACACGGCCCGGTCGCCCCTGTCCGGGTCGCCGGCGACCTGCCCGCGTGGCTGCTCCTGGGCTACCGGGAGAACCTGGAAGTGGCCCGCACCCCCTCCCGCTTCTCCCGCGACTCCCGCCACTGGGGCGACTGGCGGGAGGGCCGGGTCGCCCCCGACTCACCGCTGCTGCCGGTGGTCGCCTGGCAGCCCATGTGCACCTTCGCCGACGGCGCCGAGCACGAGCGGCTGCGCACGGCGCTCACCGAGAGCATGAACCGCCTCGACCGGCGCGGGATGCGCCGCCATGTCACCCGGTTCACCCAGCAGTTGGTCGAGAAGTTCGCCGCCGACGGACACGCCGACCTGGTGACGGAATTCGCCGAGCAGCTGCCCATGCTGGTGCTCACCCAGCTGCTCGGCATGCCCGACGAGGACGGTCCGCGCCTGGTCGAGGCCAGCCGTGACCTGATCAAGGGCACGGAGACGGCCATCAGCAGCAACGAGTACGTCATCCGGGCCCTCGAGAACCTGGTGGCCCGCAAGCGCGTCGAGCCCGGCCAGGACCTGGCCTCCTGGCTGTTGAGCCACCCCGCCGGGATGACCGGGGAGGAGATCGTCCAGCATCTGCGGCTGGTGCTCCTCACCGGCAACGAGACCACCACCAACCTGATGGCCAACACGCTGCTGATGGTCCTCACCGACCCGCGCTTCCGCGCCTCCCTGGCCGGCGGCCAGATGACCCTGCCGGACGCCATCGAGCATGTGCTGTGGAACGAACCGCCGCTCGCCATCATCCCCGGCCGCTGGGCGACCGGCGACACCGAGCTCGCCGGGCGGCAGATCAAGGGCGGGGACATGCTGCTGCTCGGCCTGGCCGCCGGAAACGTCGACCCCGCCGTCCGCCCCGAGATCGGCGCGCCCATGTACGGCAACCGGTCCCATCTCGCCTTCAGCGGCGGGCCACACGAATGCCCCGGCCAGGACATCGGCCGCGCCATCGCCGACACCGGCATCGACGCCCTGCTGCTGCGCCTGCCCGATCTGCGGCTGGCGGTCCCGGAGACCGAGCTGCGCTGGAGCGCCTCATGGGTCTCCCGCCACCTCGTGTCGCTGCCCGCCGAGTTCACCCCGCGGCAGGGCGACTCGGACACCGTGGAGACCGAGAGGGGCCTGCTGGCCCCGGACTTCCTGGCCCGCTATGTGGCCCTGCCCGACCGGGCGGAACCGGCCGGCCCGGCGGACCCGGCGGAGTTGTCGACCACGCCGGCGCCGCCGCGGACGGCCGTCGCCGAGCCCGGAAAGCGGCCGTTCCGGGCCCGGTCCTGGTGGCGGTCCCTGTGGCGCGGGCTCAGGCCCGGGCCACCAGCACCCCCACGGTGAGCAGGCCGAGCACCACCCAGCCGAACCAGAGCCATCCATTGCTGCCCAGGCCCACCGAGTACGCGGTCACCACGACCAGGCCCCCCACCGTGCACGCTGTCATCGCCTTCGCAGATCCGGGCATCCCCGCAACCTCCTCAGCCTCAACGGCCCACGAGGACATCGTCTTACGGACGCCGCCCCCGCCGCTAGACATCGTCCGGCGGCGGGGGCGGCGGGGTGCTCGGTTTGGCCGAAACGGCTAACGGCCGCGGCCCTGAAGCGAGGCCAGATAGGCGTTGTACGCGGCGAGCTCCTGGTCGCCGTCCCGGTCCGCCGTACGGTCCGCGCGCCGCGCCTGGCGCTGGTCCGACTTGTACCACTGGGCGAGCAGCGCGACCAGGACGATCACCGAGGGGATCTCGCTGAAGGCCCAGGCGATCCCGCCTGCCGCCGTCTGGTCGGACAGCGCGTCGATGCCCAGCGAGGCGGGTGGGTGCTCGTAGGTGCCGACCATGGGCTCGCTCGCCATCATCAGGGCGATCCCGAAGAACGCGTGGAACGGCATGCCCGCGAAGAGCTCCAGCATCCGCATCACATAGCCGGGCCGGTGCGGGCCCGGGTCCACCCCCATGATCGGCCAGAAGAAGAACAGGCCGACCAGCAGGAAGTGGGTCATCATCGCGATGTGCCCGAGCTTGCTGTCCATGAGGAAGTCGAAGAGCGGGGTGAAGTAGAGCCCGTACAGGCTCGCGATGAACATCGGGATCGTGAACGCCGGGTGGCTGACGATCCGCACATAGCGGCTGTGCAACAGCGCCACCAGCAGCTCCCGGGGCCCCTTGCGGCCGCGCCCGGCCGTCGGCAGGGCGCGCAGGGTCAGCGTCACCGGGGCGCCGAGCAGCAGCAGGATCGGCGAGACCATGCTGACGACCATGTGCTGGACCATGTGCACGCTGAACATGACCATGCCGTAGTCATTGAGCTTGGTGCACATCACCAGCGCGATGGTGAGGACCCCGAGCGCGAACGACGCCGTCCGGCTCACCGGCCAGCGGTCGCCGCGCCGCGCCAGCCGCGCCACGCCCCAGCCGTACAGGGCGAGCGCCACCACGCAGCCGATCAGGAAGAACGCGTCCCCGCCGAACTCCAGCCCGCGCGCCAGCGTGAACGGCGGCAGATCCATGGGCATACCGTGCCCGCCGTGATCCATGTGTTGTTCTCCTGGTAGTACCGCGACATTGCGGCGCGCCCCCGCCAAGCGCCTCGCACCAGGGTAGAACCGCTCAGTTCACAGGACGCACTCGGCCTCGGCATACCGCTCGGCGGGCACCGTCTTGAGGTGCTCCACGGCCTGGGCGAGGGGCACCAGCGTGATGTCCGTGCCGCGCAGCGCCGTCATGCTCCCGAAGTCGCCGCGGTGTACGGCCTCCACCGCGTGCCAGCCGAACCGGGTGGCCAGCACCCGGTCGTACGCCGTCGGCGTGCCGCCCCGCTGCACATGGCCGAGGATCACCGCCCGCGCCTCCTTCTCCAGGCGCCGCTCCAGCTCGACGGAGAGCTGCCGGGCCACCCCGGCGAACCGCTCATGGCCGTAGACGTCCGTGCCGCCCGCCTCGAAGGCCATGGTGCCCTCGCGCGGCTTCGCGCCCTCCGCCACGACCACGATCGCGAACTTCTTGCCCGCCTCGAAGCGCGCCCCGACCACCTTGGTCAGCTCGTCGATGTCGAACGGGCGCTCCGGCACCACGATCGCGTGGGCGCCCGCGGCCATCCCGGAGTGCAGCGCGATCCAGCCGGTGTGCCGCCCCATGACCTCGACGATCAGCACCCGCTGGTGCGACTCGGCGGTGGTCTTCAGCCGGTCCAGGGCCTCGGTGGCCACGCCGACCGCCGTGTCGAAGCCGAAGGTCACATCGGTGGACGCGATGTCGTTGTCGATCGTCTTGGGGACGCCGACGATCGGCAGCCCCGCGTCCGACAGCAGCCGGGCCGCCTTGAGCGTGCCCTCCCCGCCGATCGGGATGATCGCGTCCAGGCCCAGATCGGCGACGTGCCCCTTGGCGCGCTCCACGCCGTCGCGCAGCCGCGTGGGCTGGACCCGGGTGGAGCCCAGGATGGTGCCGCCGAGCGCCAGGATGCCGCCCACGGCGTCGAGGTCGAGCTTGCGGTAGTCGCCTTCCAGCAGGCCCTTCCAGCCGTCGTGGAAGCCGATCACCTCATCGCCGTGATCGACGACGGCGCGGTGTACGACGGACCTGATCACAGCGTTCAGGCCGGGGCAGTCGCCGCCGGACGTGAGCACACCAATGCGCATGGCCCTGATACCTCTGCAGTGTGGGCTGACGGCCGGACCGCGTCGTCCGGCGGGACCCCGCCACCCTACAAGCGCGGGGGCGGCGGGGCCGTGGTGTGTCCGCCATGCGGGCGGACGGTGCGGACCGGGCGGGCCGAAGGGGCCCGGGCCGGTTACGCGGAGGCCTGGGTGGCCGCCGTGATCCGCTCGTTGCGCAGCGCGTCGTACCACTGGTCGTTCACCGGCGGCAGCGCGTTCACATCCAGCGCCAGCTTGAGCAGCAGGTCCGCGATGTGCGGGTTGCGGGCCATGACCGGGCCGTGCATGTAGGTGCCGAAGACGGTGTCGTTGTACGCGCCCTCGGTGCCGTCGCCCGTGCCGTTGCCGTTCCCGAACCGCACGCGCGCGAAGGGGCGCGCGGTCGGGCCCAGGTGGGTCACGCCCTGGTGGTTCTCGAAGCCGGTCAGCGGCGGCAGCCCCAGCCGGTCGTCGATGTCGGCCAGGACGTCGCCGACGCAGCGCTCGCCCTCGCCCCGGGTGCTCACCACATCGAGCAGCCCCAGGCCCGGCTCGCGCTGTCCGAGGTCGTTGATGAACTCGTGCCCCAGGATCTGGTAGCCCGCGCACACCGAGAACACGATCGCCCCGTTGGAGACCGCGCGGTTCAGCCCGCCGTCCCGGCGCAGCCGCTCGGACGCCAGCCGCTGCGGCCGGTCCTCGCCGCCACCGATCAGATAGATGTCACCGGAGGTGGGGATCTGCTGGTCGGAGCGGACGTCGAGGCGGGAGACATCCAGTCCGCGCTGGCGCGCCCGGCGCTCCACGACGAGCGCGTTCCCCTGGTCGCCGTACGTGCTCAGCAGGTCCGGGTAGACCCACACGAGCCGCAGGCTGTTCTGGTTCATCCGTCGCATTTTGATTGCCCTTTTTGCTCGTACGGCCTCAGTTGCCCACGCGGCGGCGCAGGTCCTGGAACGCGGTGTAGTTGGCGATCGCCTCGATCCGGCCGGGCGGGGCGATCTGCAAGGCCTCGTCCACGCTCTCGCAGACCCGGAAGTCCAGGCCCGCGACCTCCAGCCGGACCGCGAGGTCCAGCTTGCGGTCGCCGATCACGCAGATCGGGTGCCCGGCGAGCCGGGTGTAGTCCACGTCCCACAGCCAGGAGGTGTCCGTGCCGTCCGCGCCGCGGGCGTTCACCGACAGCAGCACCGGGGTGGGCGGCGGGTCGATGAGGGAGAAGGTCTCCAGCCAGCCCGCCGGGTTCTTGGCCAGCAGCAGCCGCAGCTGGCGCTCCTGGAAGGTGACCACGTCGTACCGCCCGGCGACCGCCTGGACCTGGTACATCCGCTCCAGCGCCACCTGCGGCGGCACCCCGAAGGTCGCCGCGACGGCCGCCGAGGTGGCGGCGTTCGCCTTGTTGGCGCGGCCGGGGAGCTGGAGGTGGATCGGCCAGGCCGAGCCGTGCGGGTCCATCACGTAGTCGCCGTTGAGCGCCCAGGTGGGGACGGGGCGGCGGAAGCCGCAGTCGCCGCAGACCCAGTCGTCGCCGGGGCGCTGAAGCACACCGCCGCACGAGGGGCAGGACCAGGCGTCGTCCTTCCACTCCTGGCCGGCCGCGACCCAGACCACATTGGGCGAGGACGAGGCGGCCCAGACGATCAGCGGGTCGTCCGCGTTCGCGATCACCACGGCCTTGGAGCCGGACAGGCCCTCACGCCACTTCTCCGCGAGCATGCGCGTCTCGGCGGCCCGGTCGAGCTGGTCGCGCGAGAGGTTGAGCAGCGCGATCGCCTTGGGCTCCGTGTCGCGCGCCACCCCGGCCAGGTACTTCTCGTCGACCTCGATCACGCCGTACCGGGCGTCGGAGCCGCCGGCGAGTGCCGAGGTGATACCGGCGGGCATGTTCGCCCCGAGCGCGTTGGAGACAACGGGCCCCGCCGCCCGCAGCGCCTCGGCGATGAGCCGGGTGGTCGTGGTCTTGCCATTGGTCGCCGACACCAGGATCACGTCCAGGTGTCGCGCCAGCCTGCCCAGCAGCTCGGGGTCGAGCCGCAGAGCCACCTTGCCGCCGATCACTGATCCGCTGCCGCGGCCCGCCGCCCGCGACACCGCTGCCGCGGCCTTGCCCGCCGTCACGGCCAGCTTGGCCCGCGGCGACAGCGGCTCCGAGTTGCCTGCCATCGTCTTCGTCCTCCTCGCATACCGGCGCCGCTCCTGCCCCCTGAGGCGCCGGTGGTACGCCCCCTCCGCGCCGAATCGCCAGCCGGGAGGCCACGGTCGGGGATCAGCCTATCGAGATCCGGGCGCTGTCCCGAATCTCACCCGCACAACCTAGACCCTGCCTCCCCGATCTCAGCGGGCCCACGACGCCTGGCACACGCGCTCGCTGCGTTGTCGGGCCCGCCCGAGTAGGCCCGCCCCCAGCCTTCGGCCGGGAGGTGCCCCCGGAGGGCGACCCTCCGCCTTGCGATCGCACGCGCCCCCAGCTACCGCTGGGCGGTGCCCCCTGACGCCGTGGGCCCCCGCGGCGTAGCCGCTGATGTCACCGTCGCAGAGACCGGGGAGGCAGGGTCTGGACGAGGCAAGTCCCCGGCGGCGCCGTGAGCGCCTCCCCGGGCACGTAGGCTTTGCTGCCATGCGAAACGGCGCGATCCCCGGCAGTCGCGGGCTGGTACGGCCGATGCGGCTGCTCGGCGATCCGGTGCTGGCCACGCCCTGCGAGGAGGTCACCGCGTTCGACGCGGCCCTCGGGCGGCTGGTCGAGGACATGTACGCGACGATGTACGCGGCGCAGGGCGTCGGTCTCGCCGCGAACCAGGTCGGCGTGGGCCTGCGGGTGTTCGTCTACGACTGCCCGGACGACGAGGACCGCCGTCACCTGGGGCATGTGGTCAATCCGCGGCTGGTCGAGGCGGATGGGGTGACGGTGCGGGGGACGGAGGGCTGTCTCTCGCTGCCCGGCATCGAGGCGGGCACCCCGCGCCACGACCACGCGGTCGTGGAGGGGGTGACCGTGACCGGGAAGCCGGTGCGGGTGGAGGGCACGGGTTTCTTCGCGCGCTGTCTCCAGCACGAGTGCGACCACCTCGACGGGCGCCTGTTCACCGACCGGCTCACCGGCCTGCGCCGCCGCCGCGCCCTGCGCGCCGCCCAGCGCGCGCCGTGGTCCGCGGACACGGCCTGAGGCCCGCTCCCCGGGGCCGCTCAGGTGCGCGGTGCGCCGATGCGGTCGTCCACCATGGTGAGCCGCCCCCACAGCAGATCGGTGAGGTGCCGCACCAACTCGGCGCGGGTGCAGGGCCGCTCGCGCAGCCACCAGTCGCCCGCCGCGTGCATCATGCCGACGATCCCGTGTCCCCAGACGCGGGCCACCCGCGTGCCGTCGGGGCCGAGATCGAGCTGCTCGGTGATCACCTTGGCCAGCTCCTCGCCGAGGCGGCGCAGCACCGGGGCCGAGTGGCGGCCGATGTCGAAGCCCTGCTCCGCCTGGGGGGCGTCCTCGGCGGGGTGCATCAGGAAGCGGTAGACCTGGGGCCGCGCCTCGATCGCCGCGAGGTACGTGTCCAGCGTGGCCTCGACGCGCTCCCGGCGGTCGTTGGGGGCGTCGAGCGCGGCGCGCAGCGAGGCGAGCAGCGCGTCGGTGTGGCGCTTGGCGAGGGCGCGGTAGAGCCCGCCCTTGTCGCCGAAGTGGCGGTACAGGATGGGCTTGGTGATGCCCGCCTCCGCGGCGATCGCGTTCATCGAGGCGTCCGGCCCGTCCCGCAGCACCACCCGGTCCGCCGCCTCCAGCAGCTCCTTGCGCCGCCGCTGGGCCGCCTGCTGCTGATCGTCACGCTGGCTGGTGCCGGTGTCCATGAAGTCGCCTCCCGCCCCCTGGTCGTTCTTTACGCCTGCGAAACGTAACACTCCAGGCTGGCGCGGGGGGATGGATCTGCCGTGGGAGTTGACATCGTCTACTCGCGAGTAACAGACTCTTGTTACCGACGGTAATAGTGAGGTGGAGGGGTAATGCCGGAATTCTCGTTCGAGCTCGACGACGACCAGAAGGCGGTGCGCGACTGGATTCACGGATTTGCGGTCGATGTGATGCGCCCGGCCGCGGCGGAATGGGACGAGCGGGAGGAGACCCCCTGGCCGATCATCCAGGAGGCCGCGAAGATCGGGCTGTACTCACTGGACTTCTACGCCCAGCAGTACTTCGACCCCACCGGCCTCGGCATCCCGATGACCATGGAGGAGCTGTTCTGGGGTGACGCGGGCATCGCGCTCGCCATCGTCGGCACCTCCCTGGCCGCCGTCGCCGTCCTCGCCAACGGCACCGAGGAGCAGATCGGCACCTGGATCCCGCCCATGTACGGCGACGCGAACGACGTGAAGGTCGCCGCGTTCTGCTCCTCAGAACCGGACGCCGGATCTGACGTCGCCGCGATGCGCACCCGGGCCGTCTACGACGAGGCCAAGGACGAGTGGGTCATCAACGGCACCAAGACCTGGGTCACCAACGGCGGCATCGCGGGCGTCCACGTCGTGATCGCCTCCGTCGAACCGGAGCTGGGCGCCCGCGGCCACGCGTCCTTCGTGGTGCCCCCGGGCACCCCCGGCCTCTCCCAGGGGCAGAAGTTCAAGAAGCACGGCATCCGCGCCTCGCACACCGCCGAGGTGGTCCTGGACGGCGTCCGCGTCCCCGGCCACTGTCTGCTCGGCGGCAAGGAGAAGCTCGACGAGCGCCTCGCCCGCGCCCGCGAGCGCGCCCGCGCCGGCACCGAGCGCGGCAAGAACGCCGCCATGGCGACCTTCGAGGCCTCCCGCCCGGCCGTCGGCGCCCAGGCGGTCGGCGTGGCCCGCGCGGCGTACGAGGTGGCGCTCGACTACGCGAAGAACCGGGTGCAGTTCGGCCGGCCCATCATCGACAACCAGGGCATCGCCTTCCAGCTCTCCGACATGCGCACCCGGATCGACGCGGCGCGCCTGCTGGTGTGGCGCGCCTCCTGGATGGCCACCGCGGGCAAGCCCTTCACCGCCGCCGAGGGGTCGATGTCCAAGCTCTTCGCCGGGGAGACGGCGAAGGCGGTGACGGCCCAGGCGGTGCAGATCCTCGGGGGCAACGGATTCACCCGTGAGTACCCGGTGGAGCGGATGCACCGCGATGCGGCGATCTTCACGATCTTCGAGGGTACGAGCGAGATCCAGCGCCTGGTCATCGCCCGCACCCTGTCCGGCATGCAGATCCGCTGACGGGGAGCGGCGGGGGCGTCAGAGTTTGCGGGCGACGCCCCCGTAGACGTCGGTCTTCTCGACGGGCGCGTCGGGGGGCTCGGGGCGCCACAGGGGGCAGGACACGATGCCGGGCTCGATCAGCTCAAGACCGTCGTAGAAGCGCGCGACCTGCTCGGGGCTGCGCAGCACGTACGGCACCGCGCCGGTGTCGTCGTAGCCCTGCTGGGCCTGCTTGAGCGCCTGGTCCGTGTCCGTGCTGTCGTAGTGCACGAAGTAGCTGCCCGGCGGAAGCGCTTCCTGGAGCCGCCGCACGATCGCCCGGGCCTCGTCGTAGTCCTGGATGTGGCCCAGGATGCCCATGAGCATCAGCGCGACGGGGCGGCTGAAGTCGAGCGTCTTGCTCGCGGCCTGAAGGATCTTCTCGGGGTCGTGCAGATCGGCGTCGATGTAGTCGGTGACGCCCTCGGGGGTGCTGGTGAGCAGGGCCTGGGCGTGCCGGAGCACCAGGGGGTCGTTGTCGACATAGACGATGCGGGCCTCGGGGGCGACCCGCTGGGCGACCTGGTGGGTGTTGTCGTACGTGGGCAGCCCGGTTCCGATGTCCAGGAACTGGCGGATCCCGGCCTCTCCGGCCACATGCGTCACCGTGCGGATCAGATACGCCCGGGACGCGCGGGCCATGACCTCGATGGTGGGCGCGACCTCGCGGTACTGGTCGCCGGCCACCCGGTCGACCTCGTAGTTGTCCTTGCCGCCCATCCAGTAGTTCCAGATCCGGGCCGAGTGCGGAACCGAGGTATCGATCTTTCCTAAGGCCGGCTGCTGGTGGGGGGTGGACGAGCCGTGAGTCATCTAGGGATTCTCCTGCCCTGCGTGAGGCCGTGCGCGGAGGTCCAACTTACCGCCGAGGCAAGGGACTTCGCCGCGCCGGGGCGCACGGTGACCACCGGGGCGTGCTGGGCGAGGGTGGCGAAGGCGCGCTCGTAGGCGGCCGCCACGGCCTCGGTCTCCGCCGCGGCCGCCGTCGCGTCCCGCCCGCCGGGCCGCCCCGCGAGCGCGGGCGGCGGGGCCGCGAGATGCAGAAACGCGCCGCCGCGCTCGGCCACCGCCTCGGCGAAGTCGAAGGCCTCGATCCAGGTCACCCGGGAGTGTCCCCGGCGCAGCGGCCCGTAGACCAGCTCGCCGACGAACCCGGAGTCCAGGGCGAGCCGCCCGCCGCGCCGCAGCAGCTCGCGGTACGGGCGCGCCGGGTCGAGCGCGGGCAGCTCGCGGGGCGGGCGCTCGACGGTGAACCCGTGGCGGTGGGCCAGCCAGGTCAGCAGCCCGGCGCGGGCGGCACCGCCACAGCCCTCCACGATCAGGACGCGGCGCCGCACCGCCTCGTGGAGGTCCGTCCGCGCCACCCCGGTCATGCCGACATCCCGGTCAACCCGCCGTTCCGTTCGTTGATCCCGCACGGGGCATTCAGTGTGCGCGGCCCGGTCGTCCGGGGGGAGTCCGGGGCCGGGTTGTGCGGTTGTGCGGGCGTAGTGGTTTCCGGGACGGCTTGCGGAGTGGTTTCCGTGGGTGTCGGGGCCGGTCAGGCGATCAGGAAGTCCGCCCGGCCGGCCTTCGCGGCTTCCAGGAACGAGGCCACCTCGGCCCGGGAGTAGATCAGGGCGGGGCCGGCCGGGTCCGTGGACTGGCGGAGCGCGACCCGGCCGTCCGGCAGCTTCTTCGCCTCGATGCAGGTGCCTCCGTTGGTTCCGCTCCAGGGCTTCTCCCAGCCCTCCGTGCCGAGGTCCAAGGCCGGCATTCCGCTGTAGACCGGGTCCGTCATGTCAGAGCTCCTTACGCAGTTCGGCCAGGATGGGAATGGTCTCGCCGACCGGCTCGGCCTGGACGGCCATCCGGTCCAGCACCTCGAGACAGGTGACGACCTCGCCCGGCTGGTCCACATAGACCGCGCCGGTCACGCTCTCGGTGTAGACGACATCGGGCAGTTCGGAGAACCCGAACCGGAAGTAGTGCAGGGGACCGAAGGCCCCGGGGTGCGGGCCCGCCGCGAACCGCATGATCTGAAGCCGGACCTTGGGCGCCGCCAGGGCCTCGACGAGATGGTCGATCTGCCGGCGCATCACCTCGGGCCCGCCCACGGGGCGGCGCAGCGCCGTCTCCTCCAGGATGGCCCAGATGGCCGGGGCGTCCGGCTTGGAGAGCAGGCTCTGGCGCTCGACGCGCAGGGCGATCCGGCGCTCGATCTCCTCGTCCGTGTGATTGGGAAACCCGGCGCGCAGCACCGCGCGGGCGTAGTCCTCGGTCTGGAGCAGACCGGGGACGTAGTGGGGTTCATAGGCGCGGATGACGGTGGCCGCGCTCTCCAGGCTCACATACGCGCTGAACCACTCCGGCACCACATCGCGGAACTGGTGCCACCAGCCGGGCTGGTTGGCCTCCCGGGTCAGATCCAGGAAGTCGTCTATCTCGGGGGAGGGGACGCCATAGGTCCGCAACAGCTCCTTGACGTACGGGATCTTCAGGCCGACCTCGGCCTTCTCCATCCGGCGCACCGTCAGCGGGGTGACCTCGACGGCCCGGGCCGCCTCCTCGAACGACACCTTGGCCCGCTCCCGCAGATCGCGCAGGCGCTTGCCCAGGACCATGCGTAAGACGGTGGGGGCGGCGCTCCCCGGCCGTGCCTCACTCACGTCCTGCCTCCCGGAATCACCGTCATGTGGGTGCAGTGTGCCACGACCTGATAGCACCGGACAGAGCGATGCGGATCGTTCTGAAATTATCAGGACGAAGGTTGCGAGCTGAGTCTGTCGGCGCGCATAGTGGGCACGTGACCCATCTCACGCACCACGGCTGGTGCCCTCAACCGGCCTTGTCCGATAAGGCGTTACGGGTACTCAGCAGCTCCGCACCGCGCGGCCCGGTCCCGATCCAGGAGTGGCCCCGGTGACCCGCGGCGCGGCGCCGGGCACCCGGCACCAGGGCTCGCCCCCCAATCAGGCGCTGGCCGCGGCCCTCAGAGAATCCGGCTGCTCATACGCCTCACTGGCGCTGCGCGTCAATGAGCTGGGCCGCCGTCAGGGACACTCCTCCAACTACGACAAGGCGTCCGTCACCCGCTGGCTCCAGGGCGGCCAGCCCCGCGGTACGACGCCCGAACTGATCGCGGCCGTGCTCTCCCACCGGCTCGGCCGGCCGGTGGCCCCCGCCGAGCTCGGCTTCATCCCCGACCGACAGCGCCCGGTCGTCGCAAGGGCGCTGGCCTACCGGGAGGACGTGGCGGAAACCTTGCACACGCTCGCCGAACTCGGCTCCACCGACATATCCCGCCGCAGCCTGCTGGGCGCGGTCCCCTTCGTCGCCGGCGCGCTGGTGACCCCGCAGCGCGAATGGCTGCTGTGGCTGGTCGAGAACCAGGGCGCTGGTCCAGCCGCCGGCGATCCGGCCGCAGGCGATCCGGCCGCGGCCGCCGACGCCGGCCGGATCGAGCAGGTCCGCGCCGCGATCAGCATGTTCGACGAGATGGACAACCGTTTCGGCGGCGGCCAGGTCCGCGCCAGCATCGTCCTGTATCTGTCGACCGAGGTCGTCCCCATGCTCCAGCGGCGCGGCGTGGCCACGGGCGAGCGGCGGGAGCTGTTCACCGCCGCCGCCAAGCTGGCCGCGATGGCCGGCTGGAGCAGCTACGACAACGCCGAATACGGCCTGGCGCAGCGCTATATGACCCAGGCGCTGCGGCTGTGCGCCGAAGGCGGCGACCGGGTCCTCGGCGGCCAGATCCTGGCCGGACTGTCCCATCTGGCCACCAACCTCGGCCAGCCCCAGGCGGGGGTCGAGCTGGCCCGGGTGGGCGTGGCCACGGCCAGGAGCGCGGGCAGCCCGCTGGGGCTGATGCGCCTGCACGCGATGGCGGCCCGCGGACACGCCGCCCTCGACGAGCCCCGCGAGGCCACCCGCGCGCTGCGCGCGGCGGACGCCGCGCTGGAGGCGAGCCGGGGCGCGGAGGAGGAGTCGGAGTGGGTCCGCTTCCTCGACCACCACTATCTGGCGGCCGAGGCCGCCCTGTGCTTCCGCGACCTGGGCAGCGCGGCGGAGGCCGAGCGCGCGGCGGACAAGTCGGTGCGGGCCAACGGCGAGCGGCGCCGCCGCCAGGCCATCAGCCGCTCGGTCCTGGCCACCGCGCATTTGCAGCAGAACCGGCTCGACGAGGCCATCGGCACCGCCGACGCGGCGCTGAGCGCGCTCAGCGGTGTGCACAGCGAGCGCTCGGTCCAGGCCCTGCGCGACTTCCGCGGCCGGCTGCGGCCGCACCGCGGCGAACCCATGGTCCGCGACTTCGAGTTCCGGTCCCGGACCCTGCTCGGCGCGGCGGCCTGAGGCGCGTCCCACGCGACTCCCGCCCACAGCTCCTTCCGGGCTCCACCGCCATGCGGCCCGGAAGGGGACCTCGCCCGGACCCTGCGCCGCCGGGGGTGCGCAGGGCCGGGCGCGGCCCACTGCTGGGCAGCGCCCGGGGGCGCCCGGCGGATCTTGACGCCTGCGGCGGCCACGCTGCGGAGCAGCAAATCGACGCAGCCCCCACCCCGCCCCTTCCCGGCCCCTGTCGATGTGCGGCTCCGCCGCGCGGGGGGCTCCGCCCCAGACCCCGGGGTCCGGGGGCAAAGCCACTGCCACGCGGCGGAGCCGCACATCGACACTGCGGGAAGGGGGGCGGGGGACGGGCCCGCCGCAGGCGTCAAGATCTGCCGGACAGGGCCTAATACCCCTCCGGGGTCGGCGCGTTCTGGGCGCGGTCGACGGGGAGATGCGCGCCGGAGACGCCGCTGGCGGCGTCCGACAGCAGGAACGCGACGACCCGGGCCACCTCCTGCGGCGCGACCAGCTCGCCCTGCGGAAACTCCGCCGCGAACCTGGCGAACGCCTCCGGCTCCGCGCCGCGCATCCGGTCCCAGCGCTTCCCGGGGATGAGCATCGACCCGGGGGAGACGGCGTTCACCCGGATGCCGTCGGGCCCGAGTTCGCGGGCGAGCGAGGCCGCCAGATGGATCTGGGCGGCCTTCGCCGCGCCGTACTGGGCCTGCGGTCCCGGCTTCCAGCCGGATATGGACGCGATGACCACGACCGATCCGCCCCCCGCCGCGCGCAGATGCGGCGCGGCGGCCCGCACCAGCCGGGCGGTGTGACCGACGTTCAACTCCCAGGTGGCGGCCCAGTCGTGGGCGTCCGCGTCGTCCAGGCCGCCCCCGCGCGCGCCGCCCGCGCACGCCACCACGCCGTCCAGACCGCCGAAACGCGCCGCCGAGGCATCGACGAACGCCTCCAGCCGCCCCGGCTCGACGACATCGAGCGCCCGGCTGAACAGAGCATTCCGCTCCCGCCCGCGCAACGACCGTGACAGGGCGGCCAGATCGTGCGCCGTCCGTGCGCAGGTTGCGACCGCCGCGCCATCCGCCAGCAACAGTCGTACGATCTGCTCACCCAAGCCCCGGGTGCCTCCGGTGACCACGATCCGCTTGCCATTCACCCCGGACCACCCCGCAGGCCAGGGCTGATGCCCGCGGTCCTCACTCGCGCTCGCCACGCCCGGACCGTACAGTCCCCGCGGTGTGCGACCCGAACCACTACGCCCGTACAACCGAACAACCCCCGTGCCCCCTCGCCGACCGGACCGTCCAACCGTTTGTCTACGTGAACGGTGACTGACGCACGTCCCGCGCTGTCTTCGAAGGAGGATTCCATGCCGCAACCCGGCACCCACCGTGACCGGGCCGCAGCCGCCCGCGGTAGTCGGCCCCGGTGGGTGGGCCGAGGGGCACGCACCCCCCGCCCCCGGCGAGGATGCCGCGGTGGGGGCCGTCGGCATGCGCTTACCCGCTTAGCAGGGCATCAACCGCCCGCGGCGCCCGGCGCGTTACGGGCGCGCCGGGCCCACGAGGCAGGGCGGGCGGGGCAGGCTCGACAGGCGGTGAGGGGCCGGTGATCTCCTTGGCGACCCGCCGCTTCTTCCGGGCCGAGTTCCCGGCCCGGACCGACCGGGCCTTCGCCGTCCGCCGGATGCTCACCGCCTTCCTGAAGTACTGGAAGCTCGACCAGGCCGTGGACAGCGCCGTGCTGGCCACCAACGAGCTGTTCGCGAACGCGGTGGAGCACGGCAGCAGCGGCCCCGACGACACCGTCACCGTCACGGTGGGTGTGGAGCCCGCCGGGGACGAGCTGCGCATCGAGGTGGCCGACGGCTCGCCGGTCCCGCCGGTCTTCCGCGCGGCGGCCGAGACCGAGGAGTGCGGGCGGGGGCTGGCCATCGTCGACGGCCTGGCCAGCGCCTGGGGCACCGATCCGCCGGACGGGGACGGCGCGGGCAAGAAGGTGTGGTTCACGCTGGCGCTCGACCGGGCGCGGTAGCCCCGGCGGCAGGACGGGCCGACGGGGAAGTGGCAGAGCGCGGGGCCTCCGGGCAGCGGTGCGGACAGCGGACGGGACAGTGGGGGAGCGGAGGCGCTATGCGTAGGCCAGGCACCGTGGAGACCGGCGCGGCCGACTGGCTGCTGTCGTCGACCGGCGAGGAGCCCGGCCGGGTGCGCCTCCAGTGGGCCAGCGGCGACGGCCTCGCCGACCTCCCGGTGGGCCCGCTCTTCGATCTGGTCCGGATGTCCGACGACGTCGGGTTCGCCGTGGTCCAGGAGCTGCGGGGGCGCGACGCGGCGATCGGCCCGGTGATGCTGGCCACCGCCAGCCATGTGCTGTCGTTCCTCGTGCCGCCCGGCTCGGCCGGGGAGTGGAAGGCGTGGCTGGAGGGGACCGGGTACGGCCGCCGCCGCGCCGTGGCCGCCGCCGGGCCGGGCCGGGTGCTGCGCTGCCCCCGGCCCGGCTGCGTACGGCAGGGCCACATCTGGCTGGTCGTGCCGGGCGGCCCGCTCACCGACAGCCGGGTGTTATGGGCCGCGCTGCGGGACAGCGCCCCGCCCCGGCCCCGGGACCGCGCCTCGTACGCGCTCTTCCGGTAGGCCGTGTCCGGCGGCCGCGCGGGGCTCCGCCGCGTGGGCCCGCCGCAGGCGTCAAGATCCGCCGGACAGGCCTGGCTGGGCCCAGTCCGCGCGGTGTTCGGCGGCGAAGTCGCGGAACGAGCGGGGGGCGCGTCCGGTGACCCGGAGCACCGTGTCGGTCGTGCGGTCCTCCGCGCCGTGCCGGATGTCCTCGTCGAGCCCGGCCAGCATGGCGGCGAACTCCTTCGGGTATCCGGCGTCGGTCAGCCGCCCGGCCAGGGCCGCGGTGTCCACCGCGACATGGTGGACGGCCCGGCCGGACACCTCGGCGATGATGCGCGCGGCGTCGCCGTAGCCGATCGCCTCGGGCCCGGTGATGATGTGCGCGGTGTCGTGCGGCCGTTCGTCCAGGAGGGCCCGCGCCGCGACGGCGGCGATGTCGCCCGCGTCGACGAAGCCGACCCTGGCGTCCCCGGTGGCGGTGACGATCTCGCCGGTCGCGCGGATCCCCTGGGCCACGGGGTGGTCGAGGGTGAAGTTCTGCATGAACCACGAGGGCCGCAGCACCGTCCACTCGGGGGCGGTCTCCTGGACGAGCCGGTGCAGGGCCCCCAGCCCCGGCGTCTCGGCGGTGACCGCGGAGGAGCTGACCAGCACCACGCGCCGTACGCCCTGGCGGACCGCGTCGGCCAGGAAGGGCTCGACCAGCGACACCGGCTCGGCCTCCGCCACCGGGGCGATGAGGTAGAGATGGGTCGCCCCGCGCAGCGCCGCGGCGTGGGTGGCCGGGTCGCGCCAGTCGAACCGGACGGTCTCGTACGGCCCCGCCGCGGGGCCCGGGCGGCGGGCGGCCGCCCTGATCCGGGCGCCCCGCTCGGCGAGGAGCGGCAGCAGCCGGGAGCCGGTGTTCCCGGTCGCGCCGGTGACCAGGACGGTGGGTTCAGCCATCGGCCCGGCCCTCCGCGTACGCGGTGGTCAGCTCGTCGAGGATGCCCAGCGTGTGGCCGGCGGCGAGCGGGTTCCAGTAGTCGCGGTAGGCGGTGATCTCGCCGCCGTCGACCGTGATGAAGGCGACGTACGCCATGCGGTACGGGCGCCCGGTGCGGACGGCGACGCCCTCCACCGCGAACTCGACGATCAGGGTGTCCGGGTCTTCGGTCCGGTGTCTGACGTCATGGGTCACCGCGCGTACGTCCAGATGGTCGGTGTAGTCGCGCACATACTCCCGCACCGCCTCGCGCCCCTCCAGCCGGCTCGGCCGGCCGGGCGGCGCGAACGGGAACTCCATGGTTCCGTCGACCGCCCACAGGTCGGCGAACCCGAGCATGTCGTGGGCGAGCAGCAGTTCCTTGGCCCGGTCGAACACCTCGACGGCCGTACGGGGAGTACGGGGAGTACGGGGACGGGCCGCCGGATCGGTCCGGCCGGTGGGGGCGGTCTGGTGGGTTGTCTTCATGAACGAGCATCCCTCGAAGGCGATGGAGCAGCGATGGAACAGCGACGAAACGGACGGAACGATCGGACGGAACGGTACCGTCCCGTCGTCTCCTCGAGCCTAAACGGGACGGGACCGTTCCGTCCATCTGTTACCCTCGCCCCTATGCCTCAGCCGACCCGACGCGCCCCCAGCGGCGCCGCCGCCCTGCGCGCCGACAAGACCGTGGCCATCGCCGAGGCCGTGCTCGACGAGCTCGCCGAGCAGGGCTACGGGCGGCTCTCGATGGAGGCCGTGGCCAAGCGGGCGGGGGTCGGCAAGAGCGCCCTGTACCGCCGCTGGCCCTCCAAGCAGCACATGATCATCGCGGTCGTCTCCGAGCTGAGCGTCGAGCGCCTGGAGGCCCCCGACACCGGCTCGCTGCGCGGCGATGTGCTGGCCCTGCTGCGCTCGGTGGCCGACTGGCTCACCCATCCGCGGTTCTCGCGGATCTTCCCGGACCTGATCGCCGAGGCACACCGCGACCCCGCGCTGGCCGAGGCGCTGGCCAGGAGCGTCGGCGAGCCGCGCCGCGCACGCGCCGTCGTGGTCCTGGACCGGGCGGTGGGGCGCGGCGAGCTGCCCCCGGACACGGACCGCGAGACGGCGCTCGACCTGCTCGCCGCGCTGGTCTACTGGCATGTGTCCGTCCGTGGCGTGCGGCTCGAAGCCGACTATCTGGAGCGCACCACCGAGACCGTGCTGCGCGCGCTGTCCGCCCGGCCGCGGCCCGTCACCCCCTGAACACCCGCGGCCCCGCGACGGGGCCGCCACCGCCGCACCGGCCGCGTGACCTGGGTGTGCGGGCCCGCGCCCGGAGAGGTATGACAGAAGAAGGGCACTCCGGAGGCCCGCCCGGCCGACCGTTGGTGCCACGTCGGCCCGCCCCTGCGTACGGGCAGCGGGAATGAGGTGCCGGGATGACTGCGCAAGACCGCCCGCGAGGGGACGGCGAGGCGGCCCTGGCCGACCTGGCCGCCGCCCCGGGAGGTCTCCTCGATCTGCTGCGGGTCGCCGCGGTGGTGCTGGACAGCGACGGCCGCATCGCCCTGTGGAGCCCGGAGGCCGAGCAGCTGCTGGGCTACCGCGCCGCCGAGGCCCTGGGGCGCAACGCCGCCCGGCTGCTGGTCGACCGCGAGAACCGGCAGTCAGCGGCGGAGCTGTTCGCCCAGGTGCGCGCGGGCAAGATGTGGGCGGGGGTCTTCCCGGTCCGCCACAAGGACGGCGGCGCCCTGCGGGTGGAGTTCCGCACCATGGGCCTGCGGGACTCCCGCGGCGACGCCTACGCCCTGGGGCTCGCCGCCGACGAGGGCACCGTACGGCAGCTGGAGACCGACCTGGCCGTCTCCGGCTTCCTGGTCGAGCAGTCGCCCGTGGGCCTCGCCGTGTTCGACACCGACCTGCGGTGGGCCCTGGCCAACCCGGCCCTGCGGAAGATGAACGGCCTGTCGCAGGAGCGGGTGCGCGGCCGGCGCCTCGCGGAGGTGCTGCCCCACATGGACACCCGGGCCATCGAGGGCGCGATGCTGCATGTCATGGAGACCGGGCGGCCGCTGCTCGACCAGCAGACCGTCGGCCGCACCCCGGCCGACCCGGACCACGACCACGCCTGGTCGGAGTCGTACTACCGGCTGGAGGACCCCAGCGGGCGCGTCCTGGGCGTCGCGATCTCGGTGATCGATGTGTCCAGACGCCACCGGGCGACCAGCGAGATCTCCGAGGCCCGCGAGCGGCTGGGCCTCATCGCCGAGGCCGGGGTGCGCATCGGCACCACCTTGGACCTGCGGCAGACCGCCCAGGAGCTGGCCGATGTGACCGTGCCCCGGCTGGCCGACCTCGCCGCCGTGGATGTGCTGGACGCCGTGGTGCGCCGCGAGCCCATGGCCCGGGTGGGCGCGGACGGCTCGGCCCGCTTCCGGGCGCTGGCCGTGGCGGCGGGCTACCCCACCGACGCCGTGCACGCCGCGGACCCGGTCGGCGAGATCGCCCGGTACGACCCGAGCCGCATGATCACCCGCTGTGTCCACGAGGCCCAGCCGATCTTCGTGCCCCAGGTGACCGACGAGGACCTGCGCCGCATCGCGCGGGACGAGGCGGCCACCGCCGTGCTGCGCAAGGAGGGCGTCCACTCCTATCTCGCGGCCCCGCTGATCGCCCGCGGCAGCGTGCTCGGCACCCTCAGCCTGCACCGCACGATCAACGACCGCCCCTTCGACGAGCAGGACCTCACCCTCGCCTGCGAACTGGCCACCCGCGCCGCGCTGTGCATCGACAACGCCCGGCTGTACGCCCGGGAGCGCGACGCCGCGCTCACCCTCCAGCGCAGCCTGCTGTCCCAGCAGCCGCGCGACCTGGACGGCCTGGAGATCGCCTCGCGCTATCTGCCCGCGGTCAGCGCGGCCGGCGGCGACTGGTTCGACGTGCTGTCGCTCAAGGACGGCAAGGTGGCCCTGGTGGTCGGGGACGTGATGGGCAAGGGCATCCACGCCGCCGCGATCATGGGCCAACTGCGCACCGCCACCCGGGCCTTCGCCCAGCTCGACCTGGCCCCCGCCGAACTGCTGCGCCACCTCGACGACATCACCACCACCCTGGGCGACTCCATCGCCACCTGTCTGTACGCGGTCTGCGACCCGCGCAGCGGCCGGTGCCGGATGTCCACCGCCGGCCATCTGCCACCGGTGCTGGTGCCCCCGGGAGGACAGGCCGAACTCCTCGAGATGCCCAGCGGCGCACCGCTGGGCGTGGGCGGCGTGCCCTTCGCCCCGGCCGAGTGCGAACTGTCGCCTGGCACCGTGCTTGCCCTGTTCACCGACGGTCTGGTCGAGAAGCGCCACCAGTCCATCGACGTGGGTCTGCACACCCTGCTGGAGCTGCTGAGCCGTCAACAGGGCCCGCTGGAGCGCACCTGCGACCAGGTGCTGGCCGCCCTGCACGGGGCGCCCGACGACGATGTGGCGCTGCTCCTGGCCCGGCTTCGCGCCCCGGCCCCCGGAGGGTAGGAACTCCTGGCGCGGACGGCAATCGCCAGTTCACGATCACCGAACGCCCGGGAAACATGTATGCGGAAAGTTTCCGTCCGCCTGGTTCACATCGCCCCCGGCCGAGGAGACCATCCCACCGATGCGCAAGCTCACCCGCCGCTCCACCGTGCTGCTCACCCTCATATCCCTCGCCCTCGGCACGACCGCCTCGGTCGCCGGAGCGGAGCCCGACAAGAAGCCCCTGCCGAAGGTGGCCGTCATCGGCACCGGCGGCACCATCTCCGGCGTCAGCAAGAGCCGGGTGTCCTTCCAGGACTACCAGTCCGGGAAGCTGCCGGTGTCCGAGCTGGTCGACGACCTCAAGCCGGAGGTGGACACGGTCGCCGACGTCTCCACCGAGCAGTTCGGCAACAAGGGCTCCAGCGGCTACTCGATCGCCGACTACCGCAGACTCACGGCCGCGGTCGACAAGGCGCTGAAGACGAACGACGGGGTCGTGGTCACCACCGGCACCGACACCATGGAGGAGTTCGCGTACTGGCTCGACCTGACCGTCCGCAGCGACAAGCCGGTCGTCCTCACCGGCTCGATGCGCCCCTGGACGGTGATCGGCACCGACGCGCCCGCCAACCTGTACAACGCCATCCACCTGGCCGCCAGCTCCAAGACCACCTGCTACGGCACCGTCCTGATGCTCAACGACCAGATCCAGGCCGCCCGTGAGGTCCGCAAGACGGACGCGCTGCGGATGGACACGTTCACCAGCGGCGCCAGCGGCGAACTCGGCGTCGTCGACCAGGACACCATCCGGCTCAACCGCGCGCCCGCGCGCGTCCAGCAGTGCGGCAGGAAGTCCTGGCAGACCCCCTTCGACCTGGACAGGATCGCCGAGAAGGGGCTGCCCAAGGTCGAGATCGCCTACAGCTACCAGGACGCCGGCGGCGAGGCGGTCAAGGCCTTCGCCGACGCCGGGGCGGACGGGGTGGTGACCGCGGGCACCGGCGCGGGCGGCATCTCCCCGCAGATGTCCGCGGCGCGCAAGGACGCCATCAAGAACGGCGTGCTCTTCGCCGCCACCACCCGCACCGGCTCCGGCGCCGTCTACGACACGAACACCGACGGCGTCATCGGCGCCGCGGACCTCACCCCGCAGAAGGCCCGGCTGCTGCTCCTGCTGTCGCTCGCCGCGACGCACGACCAGAACCGGATCCGCGGCTGGTTCGCCACCCTGGGCACCGCCGAGTTCACCTCCCCCAAGAGCTGATTCCGAAGCGGTGAGGGGTGTGGCCGTCCGGCCACACCCCTCACTTCTCGGCGCGTCACTTCTTGGCGCGGCTCGGCTGCACCCGCTTCGGCTCGCCCTTCACCTTCGGATGCTCGGGCGGATACGGCAGATCGCCCAGGCCGTGCTCCCGCTCGTCCCGCTCCGCCAGCTCCAGCGCGGCCTCCAGCCGACAGGGCTGCCCGTCCATGTCGGCGTGCACATCGCCCAGTTCCCGGAACCGCACCGGCATGGTGGCCAGGTCGAAGTCCTCCGGCCGGGCGTCCGGCACCTCCTCCCAGAGCAGCGGCGCCGAGACCGGTGCATCCGCCCGGGGGCGTACGGAATAGGCGCTGGCGATGGTCCGGTCGCGGGCCGTCTGGTTGTAGTCCACGAACACCTTCTCGCCGCGCTCCTCCTTCCACCACGCCGTGGTGATCCGCCGTGGCGCGCGCCGCTCCAGCTCGCGGGCGATGGCGATCGCGGCCCGGCGCACCTGGGTGAACGTCCACACCGGCTCGATGGGCACGAACACATGCAGCCCGCGGCCGCCGGACGTCTTCGGCCACCCCCGCAGCCCCAGCCCCTCCAGCACCGGCCGCAGCTCCCCGGCCGCCCACACCGCGTCCTCGTAACCGGTGCCCGGCTGCGGGTCCAGATCGATCCGCAGCTCGTCGGGGTGGTCGGTGTCCTGACGCCGCACCGGCCACGGGTGGAAGGTCAGACACCCCAGATTCGCCGCCCACACCACGGCCCCGGCCTCGGTGGGGCAGATCTCGTCCGCGTGGCGCCCGCTGGGGAAGGAGATCCGCCCGGTCGGAATCCACTCGGGCAGGTTCTTCGGCGCCCGCTTCTGGAAGAACGACTCGCCCTCTACGCCGTCCGGGTAGCGCTCCAGCATCGTCGGCCGGTCCCGCAGCGCCCGCAGGATGCCGTCGCCCACGGCCAGGTAGTAGCGGGCGACGTCCAGCTTGGTGAAGCCCCGCCGCGGAAAATAGACCTTGCCGGGGTTGGTCAGCCGTACCGTGCGCTCGCCGACCGTGAGCTCCGCCGTCTCTCCCATGGACTCCACGCTAGGCCCGCGCGCCCCCGACCACCTCCCGGCGGGCGCGCGGCCCGCGAGGGACAGACAATCGGGGCATGGACCTTCCGGTCATGCCGCCCGTGGAGCCGATGCTGGCCAAGTCCGCGGCCGCCATCCCGCCGGGCATGCGGTACGAGGCGAAATGGGACGGCTTCCGGGCCATCGTGTTCCGCGACGGGGACGAGGTCGAGCTGGCCAGCCGCTCGGGCAAGCCGCTGACCCGCTACTTTCCGGAACTGGTCGACGCCCTGCGCGCGAATCTGCCGCCGCGCTGCGTCCTCGACGGCGAGATCGTGATCGCCCGTGGCGGCCGCCTGGACTTCGACGCGCTCCTGGAGCGCATCCACCCCGCCGAGTCGCGGGTGCGCCACCTCGCCGAGGTGACCCCGGCGAGCTTCGTCGCCTTCGACCTGCTGGCGCTCGGCGACGAGTCCCTGATGGACACCCCCCTGCGGCAGCGGCGGGACGCGCTGACCGAGGCGCTGAGCGCCGCCGCCGACCCGGTCCACACCGCGCCCTGGACCGATGACATCGAGGTCGCGGAGCGGTGGTTCCAGCAGTTCGAGGGGGCGGGCCTGGACGGCGTCATCGCCAAGCGCCCCGACCTCGGCTACCGGCCGGGGGAGCGGGTCATGGTCAAGGTCAAGCACGAGCGGACCGCGGACTGTGTGGTGGCGGGGATGCGCCCGCACAAGTCCGGCCCGGTCGTCGGCTCGCTGCTGCTGGGCCTGTACGACGCCTCGGGCCGGCTCCAGCACGTCGGCGTGTGCGGCGCCTTCTCCATGCGGCGGCGCGAGGAGCTCATGGCCGAGCTGGAGCCGCTGCGGATGGACTCCCTGGGCGGGCACCCCTGGGCCGACTGGGCCGGCGAGGAGGCGCAGACGCGCGGCCGGATGCCCGGCGCGCCCAGCCGCTGGACCGGTGTCAAGGACCTGTCGTGGGTGCCGCTGCGGCCGGAGCGGGTGTGCGAGGTGGCGTACGACCACATGCAGGGCGACCGCTTCCGCCACACGGCCCGCTTCCGCCGCTGGCGGCCCGACCGCGAGCCGCACGGCTGCACCTACAGCCAGCTGGAGGAGCCGGTGCGCTACGACCTCGGCGAGGTGCTGGGCGGCTGACGCACACTCAGCGCCCCTCGGCGCCCCTCCGTGCCCCCCGAGCGCCCCGGCAGTGCTCCCCCGTGCGACCCGGGGGCGTAAAGCGCATGCGCTCGGGGGCGCTCAGGGCCGCCGGGGGGACCGCCGGGAGCCGCCCGGGCCTCCGGCGGGGGCGGCGGTCATGTCCAGGAACCAGTCGCGGGCCGCCGCGGCCGCCTGGTCCAGCGTCCCGGGCTCCTCGAACAGGTGCGTCGCGCCGGGCACCACATGCAGGGAGTGCGGCGCCGCGAGCATGGCCGCCGCCTGCTCGTTGAGCCGCAGCACCTCACGGTCCTCGCCGCCCACCACCAGCAGCACCGGGGCGCGGACCCGGGAGAGCGCGCCGCCCGCCAGATCGGGCCGGCCGCCCCGGGACACCACGGCCCGCACCCGCTCCGGCCGCTCCGCCGCGGCCACCAGCGCCGCCGCCGCGCCCGTGCTGGCGCCGAACAGCCCGACTGGCAGCGCGGCCGTCTTCGGGTGCCCGCCGAGCCAGTCCACCGCCGCCACCAGGCGCCGGCCCAGCAGGGGGATGTCGAAGCGGTGCTCGGCGGTGATCGCGTCCACCCGCTCCTCGTCCAGGGTCAGCAGGTCGAACAGCAGCGTCCCCAGGCCGGCCCGCTGAAGCACCTCGGCCACCGCGCGATTGCGCGGGCTGTGCCGGGAGCTGCCGCTGCCGTGGGCGAAGGCCACCATGCCGCCGGACCCCTCGGGCACCACCAGGTCGCCCACGAGCATCGCGCCGTCCGCGGCGATGCGGGCCGTCTCGTCCTCGGGCTCCGGGGCCATCGGCCACCTCCTCCTGCGCGGCTCAGGCATGGGCCAGCAGGCCCTGCCTCAATTCGCTGTACAGCCGGGAGAGCCTGCGGGAGATGTGCATCTGCGAGAAGCCGAGGATCTCGCCGATCTGGCTCTGCGAGAGGCCGACGAAGAACCGCAGATACAGGACGTAACGGTCCTGCTCGGAGAGGTGGGTGATCAGCGCCCGGAGCGCCTCCCGGTTGACGACGCGCTCGATCGCCGCGTCGTCCGCGCCCACCGTCTCGGCGAGCAGCCGCTCCTCGGCACCCTGGACGGCGGCGTTGAGGGAGAGCGGGGTGCACGAGGCGCTGGCCTCCAGGCCCGCTTTCACATCTTCCTTGGGCATGCCGGTGCGGGTGGATATCTCGGTGATGGTGGGGGTGCGGCCGCCGAGTTCCTGTTCCAGCGCGTCGCGCGCCGAGCGGGTGCGGGAGCGGACCTCCTGGATATTGCGGGGGACGTGCAGCGTCCACAGATAGTCGCGGAAGTGCCGCTTGAGTTCGCCGGTGATGACGGGGATCGCATACGAGGGAAATGCGTGACCGAGGTCGGGGTCGTAGCGGTCGACCGCCTTCACCAGGGCGAGCGAGGCGACCTGGGTGAGGTCTTCCATATTCTCGCCCTTATTGCGGAAACGCAGCGCCAGGCGTTTTGCCACGGGCAGCCAGGCGCAGATGATCGCCTCTCGCAGGGCGTCGCGCTCCGGTCCCGGCCGCAATCGGGAAAGGCGAGCGAAGTCACCGTCGGTATCGGGAGTGTCGTCATGGCGCCGGTGGCGAGTCGCGGTTGCTGACATGGTCACTCGTCTCCGTGGTCCGATGTCACATCCAGCCCGCGGCACATTAGGTAGGTTCGCTGATGTCCCGCTTGCTCGGCCTCCCCCGGCTGTCGCCGGGAGATACCCCCTTTGTGGTTGATCGAATTCACGGTCGCCACCAGATTCGCACGGTCCCGAATGCCTCGCAATTCGGCCGAATTGACCCCCGTGCCTCCCCCGTGCGGGGGAACCCGGCCGGGGGAGGCTGGTTCGGCCCGGCCGCGAGGGGTATCCGGGCGGGATGGACGTCACCCTTCGCCTCGCCCAGCAGCCCGAGGCCGACGCACTGCTCGGGCGCAGCCCGCTGGCCGCGCTGACCGGCATGCTGCTCGACCAGCAGGTGCCCATGGAGTGGGCCTTCTCCGGCCCGTACACCATCGCGCGGCGCATGGGCGGTGACGACCTGGACGCGCACGAGATCGCCGCCTGCGACCCGGAGCGGTTCGCGGAGGTGCTGTCGGCCAAGCCCGCGGTGCACCGGTATCCGGGGTCCATGGCCAGGCGGGTGCAGCAGCTGTGCCAGTACCTGGTCGAGCACTACGACGGTGACGCGGCCGCGCTGTGGCGGGACGTCGCCACCGGCGAGGAGCTGCTCGGCCGGCTGAACGCGCTGCCCGGCTTCGGCAAGCAGAAGTCGCAGATCTTCCTGGCGCTGCTCGGCAAGCAGCTCGGCGTGCGGCCGAAGGGCTGGCGCGAGGCGGCGGGCCCCTACGGCGAGGAGGGCTCGTACCGCTCGGTCGCGGACATCACCGGACCCGAGTCGCTGGACAAGGTCCGCGCCTTCAAGCAGCAGACCAAGCAGGCCGCGAAGGCGGCCAAGGCCGCCACCCCGAAGCGGCCCAAGCCGTAGCGCGGATCTTGACGCCTGCGGCGGGCTCGTCCCCCGCCCCGCCCCTTCCCGAAACTGGGGCTCCGCCCCACACCCGCTGCCATGCGGCGGAGCCCCGCGCGGCGGAACCGCAAATCGGCAGGGGCTCGACACTGCGGGAAGGGAAGGGGCGGGAAAAGATTCGCCGGACACCCCCTAGCCGCAGGCCTGCCGGGTCAGTGGTCCCGGGGCGGGTGAGGGGTCGGGGACCGGGTCGGGGCCGGGTGGGTGCGGCACCGGGTCCGGCGCCGGGCCGGGCGGCGGACCGGGCGTGGGGCCCGGGGGCGGCGGGCTCGGCGGCGGGCTGGGTACGGGGTCGGGCGGCGGCCCGGGCGCCGGCCCCGGCTCGGGGCCCGGTCCCTGCCCGCCGGGGCCGGGCGACGGCGGCGCGGGGGCGCGGTCGTCGGGGAAGAGGCGCCGGGGATCGGCCTGCCGTGTCACGGTGACCTCCAGAATTCATTGCGACGGCCACTCATCCATCGCGCCGCGAGTGCCCCGCCCGCCCCCGGCCATGCCTGCCGGAAAATCCATCGTCGGGCGGGGTACGGCATCACTAGCATCGGCGTGCCATGCGACGCTTCCCTGATCCGGAACCCGGAATCCCAGACCATCGGTCACCTATATCCTATCTGTTATGGCTCGCCCGTGATCTCCGCAATTCAATTCTCCTCGGCGTTTTGTGGGGAATTCTCTGTGTGCTGGCCCAGGCGTTCGTACCGGCCGCGATCGGGGCCGCCATCGACGACGGGATCGTCGACCGGGACCGCCGGGCGCTGCTGCTGTGGGGCGGCGCCGTGCTGGTGCTCGGCGTGGTCCAGGCCGTCACGGGGATCCTGCGGGACCGCGCCACCCTCACCACCCGGCTCGGCGCCTCGTACCGCACCATGCAGCTCATCACCCGCCAGACCGCCGGGCTCGGCGCCACCCTGCCCAAGCGCATGGCCAAGGGGGAGATCGTCAACGCCGGAGTGGCGGACATCGACCGGATCGGCGAGGCGCTGGCCGGCACCGCCCGCGGCAGCGGTGCGGTCGTGGCCATCGCCGCCATCGCCGCGATCATGCTGGACGCCTCCTGGCGGCTCGGCGCCGTGGTGCTGGCCGGCGTGCCGCTCATGGTCTGGGCGGTCGCGCTGCTGATCCGCCCGCTGCACCGGCGCCAGAAGCGGCTGCGCGAGCACCAGGCCGAACTGACCGGCCGGGCCGTCGACATCGTCAGCGGTCTGCGCGTGCTGCGCGGCATCGGCGGCGAGGAGGTCTTCGCCGACCGCTATCGCGCCGACTCCCAGCGGCTGCGCGGCGCTGGGGTGGCGCTGGCCCGGGTCGACGCCCTGTTCGGCGCCGTCAAGGTGCTGCTCCCGGGCCTGCTGACCTGCGCCGTGGTCTGGCTGGGCGCCCGTTCCGTGGAGTCCGGCCGGATCGGCGCCGGGCAGTTCGTCGCGTTCTACGGCTACGCCGTCTTCCTCGTCGACCCGCTGCGCCGGCTCACCGACGCCGTCGGGCAGATCACCCGGGGCCATGTCGCCGCCCGCGGCGTCACCCGCTTTCTCGCGCTCGCGCCCGAACTCGCCTCCGGCACCGCTGAGCCCCGGTCTCGCACCGGCCCCCTGGCCGACCCCGACTCGGGGCTGACCGTGGCACCGGGCCGGTTCACGGCCGTGGCCTGCGCCTCCCCGGCCGACGCCGCCACCCTCGCCGACCGGCTCGGCCGCTACACCGACTCCGCCGTCACCTGGCAGGACACTCCGCTCGCGGATATGCCCCTCGCGGAGGTGCGGCGGCGCATCCTCGTCGCCACCAACGACGACGTGCTCTTCGCCGGCCCGCTGAGTGCCGAACTGGACCCCGCCGGTCCCCGTCCGGGCTCCCGCGAACTGCTGGAGAGAGCGCTGGACACCGCCTCGGCGCGCGACATCGTCGAGGCCCTGCCGGACGGGCCGGACACCGTGA
This sequence comes from Streptomyces sp. NPDC097640, assembly GCF_040302705.1. Classification (NCBI taxonomy): domain Bacteria; kingdom Bacillati; phylum Actinomycetota; class Actinomycetes; order Kitasatosporales; family Streptomycetaceae; genus Streptomyces; species Streptomyces sp. NPDC097640. Next base: position 10,827 of record NZ_JBEOSB010000022.1, on the reverse strand, counting down.
TCGCCGCGTCCGGACGCGACCTCTCCGGCGGCCAGCAGCAGCGGCTGCGCCTGGTACGGGCGCTCATGGCCGACCCGGAGGTGCTGGTCCTGGTCGAGCCCACCAGCGCGGTCGACGCCCACACCGAGGCCCGCGTCGCCCGCGGGCTCGGCGCCCATCGCGCGGGCCGCACCACCGTCGTGTTCACCACCAGCCCGATCCTGCTCGACCGGGCGGAGCACGTCGTCTACGTGGAGAACGCCAAGGCCGTCGCCCACGGCACGCACGGCGAACTGCTCGGCGACCCCCGCTACCGGGCCGTGGTCGCCCGCGAGGAGGAAACGATATGAGCGCGCCAGGACCGAGCGGGAACGGGGCGGCATGAGCGCCGCCCTGCCCGTCGCCTCCGCGAAGGAGGTCCGCGCCCACGCCCGGCGGCTGGCCCGGCGTCACCCGCGCCGGCTGGCCGCCGCCTTGGCGCTGCACGGCCTGGCCGCCGGCTGCGGCCTGGTCGGCCCCTGGCTGCTCGGCGGCCTGGTCGAGGACGCCGCGCACGGCACCGCCGACATTCCCCGCACCGCGCTGCTGATCTGCGCGTTCATCGTCGCCCAGGCGGCGCTGACCCATGCCGCCGGGTATGCCTCGGCCAGGCTGGGCGAGAAGGTCCTGGCCGAGCTGCGCGAGCGGTTCGTCGACGATGTGCTGACGCTGCCGCTCGCCACCGTCGAGCGGGCGGGCTCGGGCGATCTGGTCACCCGGACCACGCGCGATGTGGACGTGCTCGCGCGCGTGGTGCGCGGCGCCGTCCCGGCCGCGCTCACCGCGCTGGTCACGATCCTCGTCACCCTCGGGGCGATGGTCGTGGTCGGCCCGCTGCTCGCGTTCCCCTGCCTGATCGCCGTCCCCGTGCTGTGGGTCGCCTCCCGGTGGTTCTTCAGCCGCTCCCGCGACGCGTTCCTGGCCCAGAACGCCTCCTACTCACAGCTCACCGAGGGCCTCACCGAGACCGTCGAGGGGGCCCGTACGGTCGAGGCGCTGCGCGTCGCCGGGCGCCGCACCGCCCGCACGGACCAGGACATCGCCGGGTCCTACGCCGCCGAGCGCCGCACGCTGCGGCTGCTCACCGTCTATCTGCCGATCAGCGACACCGCGTATGTCCTGCCGGTGGCCGCCACCCTGGTCGTCGGCGGGCTCTTCGCCGTCGAGGGCCTGGTCTCGCTGGCGTCGGTCACCGCGGCCACGCTCTACGTCCAGCAGCTGCTCGGACCGGTCGACATGCTGCTGTACTCGCTGGGCGATCTCCAGACCGGCGCCGCCTCGCTGGCCCGGCTGCTGGGGGTCGGCCGCGGGTCCGGCGGGAGCGGGTCCGGCGGGAGCGGGCCGGGCCCCGCGGCCCGCCCGGATCCCAAGCGCTCGCGAGATCTCGAGGTGAGCGCGGTGAGTTACGCCTACCGGGACGGCCGGGACGTGCTGCGCGACATCGACCTCAGGATCGAGCGCGGGGAGCGGCTGGCCGTCGTCGGCCCGTCGGGCGCGGGCAAGTCCACCCTCGGCCGGCTGCTCGCCGGGATCCACCGGCCGCGCACCGGCGCGGTCACCGTCGGGGGAGTGCCGCTGACCGACCTCTCACCGGCCGAACTGCGCGGCGAGGTCGCCCTGGTCACCCAGGAGACCTATGTCTTCCGCGGCACGGTGCGCGACAACCTGCTCTTCGCCCGGCCCCACGCGGACGACGCCGAGCTGGAGCGGGCGCTGCGGGCGGTCGGCGCCTGGGAGTGGGCCGCGCGCACGGGGCTCGACACCCGGGTGGGGTCGGGCGGCGCGGCGCTGCCGCCCGACCGGGCGCAGCAACTCTCCCTGGCCCGGCTGATCCTGGCCGATCCGCACACCCTGGTCCTGGACGAGGCCACCTCGCTGCTCGATCCGCGCGCCGCCCGGGACACGGAGCGGTCGCTCGCGGCGGTCCTCGAAGGGCGCACCGTCGTCGCGATCGCCCACCGGCTGCACACCGCGCACGACGCCGACCGGGTGGCGGTGATGGAGGACGGGCGGATCACCGAACTCGGGCCGCACGAGGAGCTGGTGCGGCGCGGCGGCGCGTACGCCGCGCTCTGGGCCTCCTGGCACGGCCGCACCTGACCCCGCGAGCCCGCCAGGCGGACGTACCCCGGCGCGCGCGCCCGGTGGGGCCGCGCGCGCCGAGCGCCTTACGCCGCCGTGTCGACGAGCACGACCTCGATGCCCGCCGCCCGCAGCGCCCGCACCTCGTCCTCGTCGGCCGCGCCGTCCGTCACCAGCGTCCACCCGGGCGGCAGTTGGACCCAGGTGTGGAAGGGACGGCGGCCTATCTTCGACGAGTGGGCCAGCACATAGACGGCGTCGGCCCGGCGGGCCATCAGCTCCTTGAGGCGGGTCTGGCGCAGATCGGCCTCGCACAGGCCGTGGCGGGCCGTCACCCCGTCGGCGCCCAGGAAGACCCGGTCGAAGGTCATCCGCTCCAGCGCGGCCTCGGTGAGCGGTCCGACGAAGCTCTGGCTCAGCGGGCGGAGCGTGCCGCCGAGGCACTCCACCCGCACGCCGTCCACGTCGGAGAGCTCCTGGAGCGCGGTGAGCCCGGTCGTCGCCACCGTCAGATCCCCGGCCGTGCGCAGCTCATGGGCCAGGGCGCCGACGGTGGAGCCCGCGTCGAGCAGGACCGTCTCGCCCGTACGGATCTGCCCCGCGGCCCACCGGGCGATGGCCCGCTTGGCCTCGAAGGCCTCGCCGGTGCGCTGGCGCAGCGATGCCTCGGGGTGTGCCACCAGGGCCATCGCGCCGCCGTAGGTGCGCGCCAGCCGGCCGGCGGCGGTCAGCTGGGCGAGGTCGCGGCGGATGGTGGAGGCGGTGACCCCGAAGGCGCGGGACAGCTCCTCCACGCTCGCCAGCCCCGTGGTGGTGGCGAGGTGGACGATCTGGTCGCGGCGGCCCCGCGCTCCCTGGGCAGGCATCGTCACTCGTGGCTCGTCTCTTCTGGTGTTCGGGTCACCGGGCGGGGACCGAGGACATCTCGGCCGCCTGCCGCAGGGCCTCGATCATGCTACCGGCGTCCGCCTTGCCGGTACCGGCGATGTCGAAGGCGGTGCCGTGGTCGACGGAGGTGCGGATGACGGGCAGTCCGACGGTCAGGTTGACCCCGGCCTCCAGGCCGAGCACCTTGACCGGGCCGTGGCCCTGGTCGTGGTACATCGCCACGATCAGGTCGTAGTCGCCCCGGCCGGCCAGGAAGAAGGCGGTGTCGGCGGGGAGCGGGCCGCGGGCGTCGATGCCGTCCGCGCGCACCACCTCCAGCGCGGGGACGATCTTCTCCTCCTCCTCGCCGTAGCCGAACAGCCCGTTCTCGCCGGCGTGCGGGTTGATGCCGCACACCCCGATCACCGGGTTCGGGGTGCCGGCCCGGACCATCGCCTCGTGGCCGCGGCGCACGGTGCGCTCGACGAGGCCGGGCTCGATCCGGTTGACCGCGTCGATCAGGCCTATGTGCGTGGTGACGTGGATGACCTTCACGGTCGGGGTGGCCAGCATCATCGACACCTCCTCGACGCCGGTGAGATGGGCGAGGAGTTCGGTGTGCCCGGGGAAGATGTGGCCGCCCGCGTGCAGGGCCTCCTTGTTCAGGGGGGCGGTGCAGATGCCCTGGACCGCGCCGCTCATGGCGAGTTCGGCGGCCGCCCGTACGTACTGGTAGGCGGCGTCCCCGGCCACCGGGGACAGTTGGCCCCAGGGCAGGTCGGCGGGGAGCAGGTCCAGGTCGATCACATTGATCCGCCCCGGGGTGAACTCGGCCTCCTGGGGCGTGTCGACGGGGACGATCCGGCAGTCGACGCCCCGTAGCCGGGCGGCCTGGCGCAGCCGCTCCGCGTCCCCGATGACCACCGGGCGGCAGCGCCCCAGCGTGTCCTGGTCGAGCAGGGCCGGGACGACCACCTCCGGTCCGATGCCCGCGCCGTCGCCCATGGTGACCGCGATGAGGGGCAGCGGGGCATCGGCGGGGGAGGCGGGGTTGGGGGATGGGTTCATGGACGGACCTTCCGTTGAGTCGGGTGGGGGCGCAGCGCGTGGACGATCTGCCGCAGTGAGTCGGCGTCGCCGAAGCTGCCCGGGCGGGTCACGACGGATCGCCCGTCGGGGGTACGGAGATGTACGGCGCCGTGGTGCACCTGGCCGACGGGGTGGAGCTCGGTGACGCCGAGCGCGTCCAGCACCCGCCGGGCGGTCTCCCCGCCGGTGAGGACGAGGTCGACGGACCCGTCGTGGCGGGCGACGGCTGCGGCGACGGCGCGGGCGAGGCCGTGCACCAGCCGCCGGGGTGAGACCGGGGCCCGCGTGGAGGCGGGGGTGAGGACGGTGACCCCGTCGGCGCTGAGCGGGGGCGGTGCGATCGGCGCGATGGGCGCGACCTGGCCGTCCGCGCACAGGGTCTCGACGGGCAGCCGCAGGACGGCGGCGCCGTCGGCGGCCAGCCGCCGGATCTGTTCGGCGGCCGAGGGCTCGGCGGTGCCGACCACGACCAGCAGCGGGCGTGGGACGGCTGGGGGCGGCGCGTCGTCCTGGGGCGGCTCGCCGCCCGACAGGTGGCGGCCGAGGGCGGCGGCCAGGCCGCCGGAGCCGACCAGGCGGGTGCCAGGACCGTCGGCCAGCGCGGCCTCGACGATCGCGTCCAGGTCGGCGTCGGTCTCGGCGTCGCAGACGGCCACCCGCCCCTCGGCGAGGGCGGTCCGCAGCGCGGTCAGCAGGGTGCGCCGGGAGTCCCGTACGGCCGACAGCGGCACCAGCGCGGTGCGGGCCGGGCCGAGCGCGGCGGCCACGGAGGGCGGCGGGGGCACCGGCTCGGCGCGCCAGGCGTCGCTGTGGTGCAGCGGGGTGGTGCCCAGATGGACGACGCCCGCGCGCACCGCGCGCCCGGCGGCGGGCAGCGCGGGGGCGACGACCACGCCCGCCCCGCCCGCGGCGAGGGCGGCCACCTCGGCGGCGACATTCCCCCGCAGCAGCGAGTCGATCTTCTTCAGGACCAGGGGGTCGCCCGGGGGCGGCAGGGCCAGCGCGGCGCGGACCGCCTCGGCCGCCTCGGCGGCGGGCAGATGGCGCGAGTCGAGGTCGAGCACGGTGGCCTCGCCCGGGTGGCGGGGGGCGGCGGAGTCCCCAACAAGCACCACCCGACTGCGCGTTGTGCGCGATTCAAGCCCGGCGGCCGTCTCGGCCGCGCCGGACAGGTCGTCCGCGACGGCGAGCAGCCGGCGACTGGGCGTCGGTGACACCGGTACCTCCTCGAACGACCATGAACAGCAATGACCATGAACAGCGCGGAATGGCAGGGCAGCGGCAGATGGCGGCACACGCCGCCCCGGCGGTCTCGATGATGACACACCCTGCGCGAAGTGTGCGAGGGGTATTGCGTGAAACGCGCATCCATGCCACGGTGACCGCCGCGACACTGTGACCCGTCCGGCGGCGATCCGGACGGATCGAGCGAGCCGGTCGCTCGCCTGAAATGCCGAGAGGTCAACGATGACCCGTAACCCATCCGGTTTCCCAACCGGTCTGACCGCCGCCAGCCGGCGGACCGTGCTGCGTCTGGGCGCGGGTGCCACCGCAGGCCTCGCGCTCGGTCCCCTGGCCGGGTGCGCCGGTCCCACCGGGGCCCCCGGCCCCGGCACCGTCATCCTGGGGCTGAACCGCTCCCTGGTCAGCCTCGACAACAAGCTCAACCAGTTCGACGCGGCGGTCACGGTGCAGCGCGCCGTCCGCCAGGCCCTCACCCGGATCGGGCAGGGCATGAAGACCGAGCTGGTCCTCGCCGATCGCTTCGAGATGACCGAGCCCACCCGCTGGACGGTGCGGCTGCGGTCCGGCGTGCGCTACTCCGACGGCGCCCCGGTCACGGTCAAGGACGTGGCCACCGCCCTGAAGATGTACGCGGGCGTCAACGGTTCCTTCCTGATCGGCCTGTTCCCCGAGCTGCCCGTCGTCGAGCCGGTGGACGAGCGCACGTTCTATCTGCGCACCAAACATCCGGTGCCGATCCTCGACCAGCTGATGGCCAACATCCTGATCAGCCCGGCCGCCAAAAACCGCCCCGAGGAGCTGTCCGGCGGGGTGGGCTCCGGCCCGTACGTCGTCACCTCGGCGAACTCCGGCACCGGCGAGTACTCCCTGGCCGCCAACCGCAACTACTGGGGAGCGCGCCCCCGCACCGAGAAGGTGCGGGTCCGCTTCGTCCCGGAGGAGTCCAGCCGCGTGGTCGCCCTGCGCAGCGGCGAGCTGGACGTGATCGACACCATCACGCCCGACTCCGCCGAGCAGCTGCGCGGCCTGCCCGGCGTGCGCCTGGAGCGCACCTCGGGCACCCGGGTCAACCAGCTGTTCTTCAACTTCCGCAAGCCCAAGGGGCACCCGCTGGCGGACCCCCGGGTGCGCGAGGCGCTCAGCTACGCCATCGACGGCGAGTCCCTGGTGCGCGATGTGCTCACCGGCTCCGCCCAGCAGGCCGAGGGCGTGGTCCCGCTCGCCCTCAGGGGCGCGGTGCGCACCGGGTCCTATGTCTACGACCCCGGCAAGGCCCGCAAACGGCTGACCGCGCTGGGCGCCGGCGACCTCAAGGTGAAGATCATCTGGGAGTCGGGCGAGTTCCCCGCCGACACCTCCGTGATGGAGGCCGTGCTGGAGATGCTGCGCGCCGTCGGCGTCCGCGCCTCCCTCCAGCAGTTCCAGCCGGGCGGCGACATCCTCCAGTGGCGGCAGGGCCGCCGCGGCGACTGGGACGTCCTCGGCAACGGCTACTCCGTCCCCACCGGCTACGCCAGCACCAGCCTCCAGGGTATGTACGGAGGCACCCCCGAAAAAGAGAAGACCCGGGACACCTACCAGGGCTATGTCTTCCCCGAGATCGCGACCCGCCTGGCCGACGCCTCCCGCGAGAGCGACGAGGACGTCCGCAACAAGAAGCTCGCCGCTGTTCAGAAGGCGATCTGGGACACCCGGCCCTGCCTGTGGGCCTTCATCCCCAATGTGGTGCTGGCCCGCCGGACCCGCGTCCAGGACGTGCGGCTCCTCCAGGTCAACTCCTACGACCTCGCCGCCGTGCGCCTGGAGGGCTGAGCCGTGATCCGCTATCTCCTGCGCCGCCTCGGCCAGAGTGTCCTGACCATCTTCCTGACCCTCTCCACCGTCTTCGTGCTGGTGCGCATGGCACCCGGCGACCCCGCCACGGCCCTGGCCGGGCCCAACCCGACCAGCGAGGACCTGGCGCGGATCCGCGAACAGTTCGGACTGAACGACAGCCTGCTCACCCAGTACGGGGTGTTCCTGCGCGATCTGTTCACCGGCGACCTCGGCACCAGCTACTCCTTCCACGCCCCCGCCTTCGACGTGGTGCTCGACCGGGTGCCGTACACCATCACCCTCTCCGCCGCCGCCATCGCGCTCACCACGCTCGTCGCCGTACCGCTCGGCGTATGGATGGCCCGCCGCGCCGACACCAAGCGCGAGCTGGGCGCCAACGTCCTCACCATCGCCGGGCAGTCCATGCCGGACTTCTGGATCGGCGTGATGCTGCTGACCGTGTTCGCGGTGCTGGTCCCGGTGCTCCCCGCCTCCGGGTTCACCACCTGGGGCGGACTGATCCTGCCGACCGTCACCGTGGCCATCCTCCAGATGGCGCTCATCTCCCGGCTGGTCCGCCGCGAGATGGTGGCGGCCCTGACCTCCCCGTATGTCACCGTCGCCCGCTCCCGCGGCGTCTCCGAACGCGCTCTGACCTGGCGTTACGCCCTCGGCAACTCCGCCATCCCGGTGCTGACCGCGCTCGGCACCCGGTTCGCCGCGATGCTCAACGGCGTCGTGGTGGTCGAGGTGGTCTTCGGCTGGCCCGGCGTCGGCTCCCTGGTCGTCCGTGCCCTGGAGACCCGCGACTACCCCCTCATCCAGGCCACCGTCCTGGTCACCGCCGCCCTGGCGGTCCTCGTCCAACTCCTCATCGACCTGGCCTACCCGCTGCTCGACCCGCGGGTACGCCTGGGAAAGGCGGCCTGAGACATGAAAGGCGCCCTCGAACCCCCGGCCCCGGCCGAGACGGCCGCAGCGGCCCGCCCGAGCGCGGTCACCGCGAAGGACGTGGCCCGCGCCACCGCCACCCGGCGCCACCGCAGCGCGAGCCTGAAACTTATGGCCGGCGCCGTGTGCACTCTGCTGGTGGTGGTCCCCGTGGCCCTCGCCCAGCTGCTGCCACTGGCCGGAGCCGATGACCAGGACCTCTCCGCGCGACGGCTGCCGCCGCTGACCGACGGCCATCTCTTCGGCACCGACCAGCTCGGCCGCGATGTGCTCTCCCGCGTGCTGCACGGCGGCCAGGTGTCGCTGTCCATCGGTGTGCTGGCGGTCGTCGTCTCCGGACTCATCGGCATCGTCGCCGGCGCGGCCGCCGGATACTTCGGCCGCTGGATCGACACGGTCGTCTCCCGGCTGCTGGAGGCGCAGATGTCGCTCCCGCTGCTGATGATGCTGCTGCTGGTCGTCGCCCTCTTCGGCCCCTCCGTCACCGTCATCACCTGCGTGATCGCGGTCGCCCAGTGGCCCGAGGTGGCCCGGCTCACCCGGTCACTGGTCCTGGTCGAGCGGGAGAAGCCGTACGTGGCCGCGGCCCGGGTACTCGGACTGCGTCAGGCCGCCATCCTGGCCCGCCACATCATCCCCAACATCGTCCGCCAGGCCTCCCTGGTCGTCCTCCTGCTGCTCGCCCAGGCGGTGCTGCTGGAGAGCGCGCTCAGCTACCTCGGCGCCGGACCCCAGCGGCCGTTCGCCACCTGGGGGCGGATCATCTCCGACGGCCAGGACTACATCACCACCTCCTGGTGGCTGGTGACCCTGCCCGGCCTCGTCATCGTGCTCCTGGTGGTCGGGGTCAACCTGCTGGGCGACGGTCTGCGCGACCGCACCCGCCGACGCGCCACGGAGGCCTCCTCATGAGCCGGACCAGCGAGAAGGCCCCGCTGCTTGAGGTCGAGGACCTCCAGATCGAGCTGATCACCGACCGCGGCGTGGTCCGCGCCGTCGACGGCGTCGGCTTCACCATCGCCCCGGGCGAGACGGTCACGCTCATCGGCGAGTCCGGCTCCGGCAAGTCGACCACCGCCATGGGCCTGCTGCGCCTGCTGCCCGAGGGGCTGGCCGTGCTGTCCGGCACCGCCCGCGTGCTCGGCTGCGACATCATCGCCGACCCCAAGGCGATCCGGCGGATCCGCGGCCGGGGCGTGTCCCTCATCCCGCAGGACCCGATGACCGCGCTCAGTCCCGTGCACACCATCGGCCACCAGCTGGGCGAGGCCCTGCGGCTGCGCCACCCCGAACTGTCCAAGGCCGAGGCGCGCAACCGAGGCATCGAACTCCTCGGCCGGGTGCGGATCCCGCACCCCGAGACCCGCTGGGGCGCCTACCCGCACCAGTTCTCCGGCGGCATGCTCCAGCGCGTCCTCATCGCCATCGCCCTGGCCGCCGAGCCCGAGCTGCTGGTCGCCGACGAGCCGACCTCGGCCCTGGACGTCACGGTCCAGGCCGGCGTCCTGGACCTGATGATGGAGTTGCAGGAGCGCACCGGCATCGGCATCCTGATGATCACCCACGACCTGGGTGTGGCCCGGCTGGTGTCCGACCGCATCCACGTCATGCGCGACGGCCGCTTCGTCGAGTCCGGCCCCGTCGAGCGGATCGTCGACCACCCCGCCGAGCCGTACACCCGCGGCCTGCTCGCCGCCGTCCCCACCCTGGGCCCCTGGGACGAGGACGCTCCCCAGGACCCCGCCGCCGCACACCGGGAGGCGCTGTGACCACACCCCTGCTGGCCGTCGAGAACCTCGTCGTCGAATACCCCGTCCACGGCGGGAACTTCCGCGCCGTGGACGGCGTCGGCTTCACCGTCGGGCGCGGCGGGTCGCTCGCCATCGTCGGCGAGTCCGGCTGCGGCAAGTCCACCATCGCCCGCTCCCTCGTCCGGCTGCTGCGCCCCACCGAGGGCCGCATCCTGCTCGACGGCACCGACATCGCCACCCTGCCGGAGCGGCGGCTGCGCCCGCTGCGCCGCCGGGTGCAGATGGTCTTCCAGGACCCGTACGGCTCCCTGGACCCGCATCTGAGCGCCGAGGAGATCGTGGCCGAGCCGCTGCGGCTGGCAGGCGTCGCCTCCAAGGCCGAGCGGGCCCGCCGGGCGGCGGAGCTGATCGACCAGGTCGGGCTGCCCTCCAGCGCACTCCACCGGCGCCCCGGCGAGTTCTCCGGCGGGCAGCGGCAGCGCATCGGCATCGCCCGCGCCCTGGCCAGCGACCCCGAGCTGCTGGTCTGCGACGAGGCCACCTCCGCGCTGGACGTCTCCGTCCAGGCGCAGGTGCTCCGGCTGCTGCGCGATCTCCAGGCCGAGCGGCAGCTGGCCTACATCGTGATCTCCCACAACCTCGGAGTGGTCCGCGAGATCAGCTCCGAGGTCATGGTGATGCGCGGTGGACGGGTCGTGGAGTCCGGCTCCACGGAGACGGTCCTCGCCGCCCCCGCCGAGCCGTACACCAGGGCGCTGCGCCGCGCCGCCCTCGACCCGACGACGATGCGGGGGCGCAAGCCGCGCGCCCTGGTCTCCGCGATCGTCGCGGCGGCCGCCGCGGCACCGGCCCCGGCGATGTCCACGGACCCCGCCACCCCGTCCTGACCCACCAGCCCACCACCCCACCGGCCCCGGGGGGCCCCCCCCCCCCCCCGGCCGGCCCCCCCCCGCCCCCCCCCCCCCAGACACACCCCACCCCACCCCCCCCCCCACAGCCCGCGGAGGGG